>DASWSO010000596.1:0-15403 GCA_036402635.1 Xanthobacteraceae bacterium | reverse complement strand
CCAGCGCGGCCATCGCACATCTCGGCGCGGCGCTGCCGCAGCTCGACTGGGACGCCAGCATCACCTGCCAGTATCTCGCCGCCGACATCGCGACCGAGCCGCTGCGCGTGGTGCGCGGACATGTGCGGGTGCCGGAACGCCCCGGCCTCGGCATCGAGGTCGACGAAGCCAAGCTGTCCGCGATCTCGGTGCGGCTGGCGGCATAACGGCGAAGCGATTACAACCGCCGCGTCGGCCCCGTAGCTCAGCCGGATAGAGCAGCAGCCTTCTAAGCTGAAGGTCGGAGGTTCGAGTCCTCCCGGGGTCGCCAGCAGCGAGCTTGCCAAGGCCGGGAGAGCGCCATGCACGATCATGACCACAACCACGACGCGGCGCGCTGGAAGCATGACGGCGTCCAGGTCATCAAGGGCGACCGGCTCGATCCCAACACCGCGCAGACGCCCGGCATGTTCCGGCAGGCGGCGATCAACCACGCCCGCGTCGGCGCGCAGAAGATCTGGGCCGGCACGGTCTCGATCCAGCCCAACGCCAAGACCGGCGTGCACCATCACGGCGCGCTGGAAAGCGTGATCTACGTGGTGCGCGGCAAGGCGCGGATGCGCTGGGGCGAGCGGCTCGAATTCGTCGCGGAAGCCGATCCGGGCGACTTCATCTACGTGCCGCCCTACGTCCCGCACCAGGAGATCAACGCCAATCCGAACGAGCCGCTCGAATGCGTGCTGGTGCGCTCGGACAACGAGGCGGTGGTGGTGAACATCACGGATGTCGATCCGGTGGAGAAGCCGGAAGAGGTCTACTGGGTCGACCCCATCCACAAGCATCCGTAGGGGGACGGCGCGCGCGCTGGTTCCTGCGCCGGTTCGCCGGCTTCCCGGGCTTTCTGGAGCATCCGCCGCGCCATCCCGCGCAGGCGGTCCGCCTGCTGGTCGTCTTCGCAGACGCTGGCATAGCGCGCCAACGTATGGGCTTGGCGTTCGTAATACGCGGAACTGGGCATACGCATAAGCCTCGCGGCCGATACTGCGACTTTGCTAACGGCTGCTTGGGACGACAAAACGGCAGAGACGTGCAGGACTCGCGGCGGCGGCGTGGAACATCCGCGGCAAGCGACGGCTTATCGGCTTAGTTTGGGTGTTGAACCGCACCAAGCGGGCTCCGATCACCGCCGCCCCGCTGCCCGCCTGCCGGTTGTCGGCTGGTCGGCAAGATCTCCGGCCGGTGCCGCAGTGCCGCCATATGGGCGCCGCGGGCGGGCGGTAGCGTCTGGGTGGAAAGCGGCCCCCGGACCGGGGTACAAACGCGATTGCGCGATGCTTCTGGTGTGCTGGCGTGGAGCATTCGATGTTGAAATCTTCGCTCGAACAAAGTCTTAGATGGCGCAGCTTGATTCCGGATGGGCTGCGGCGTCCTGATCCCGCCTTCGTGAAGATCGGTGGCGCGGTCGCATTGTCATTGCTCGCGGCGGTGGTTTTCGCCGCGTTGGATCGGCCTCCTGCCCCGACCGAGAAGCCGGCGGGCAAGAGCGTCCGGGCGCCGGCGCCGCCTGCGGTGGTCATGCCGGAACTCGCCTCGCGGCCGCCCGCCGCTCCGGCACTGGCGCCGGTAGCGCCGCCGGTCGAGGCTTTGGGCGATCCGGGGTTGTTCGCGCGTCCGAGCGAGCAGCAGCAGACCGGCTGGAGCAGCCCGCCCGCACCCCAAGTGGAAAGGCCGCAGCCCGCCCCCGCTGCAACCGCGGACGCTTCGGCTTCCGCCCCGGCGGTTCCCGATCGGCGCAGCGAAGCCCGCGCCACCTCGCTCGCCTCCAATGCCGATGCGCCGCTTGAATGTTTGCCGCAGGCGTTGCGCGACGTGCTTGCCGACATGACGGCGAAGTTCGAGGGGTTGACGGTGGTTTCCACCAATCAGCTGCACACCGACAATCACAGTCCCGGCAGCGCGCGCGAGAAGATGCACACCGACTGCAAGGCGGTGGATGTGAAGGCCGTCGGCGATCCGAAAGACGTGATCGCGTATCTGCGCTCACGGCCGGAAGTGGGCGGCGTCAACTCCTACCGCAACAAGGTCGTGCACTTCGATCTCAACCCGAACTACAACTCGGCCAGCGCGCGCGGCCGCTGATCCGCGCGCCGCCGCCGCCCCCACGCGCGCTATGACGACGCGCGCTGCATCAGCACGCTGGCGATCGCGTCGGTGAACACGCGGGCGCCGAGCACGATGTCATCCTCCTTGGTGTCCTCGCTCCAGTGATGGCTGATGCCGCCGATGCTGGGGACAAACAGCATCGCGGCCGGCAGCTTGCGGGCAAGATACTGCGCGTCATGGCCGGCTCCGCTCGGCATGCGGCGGTGCTTGCCGGGAGCATGCCGCTCGGCGGCGCGGTCGAGCGCCGCCTGCAGGCCCTCGTCCATGGCGGCCGGCGTGCTGGCGGAGCGCTGCTTGACGACGATCTCGCACGGCCCGCGCCGGTTCTCCGCCTCGGCCAGTTCCAGCAGCGCCGCATGCATGCGGTCGAGCACGGCCGGATCGGTGTCGCGGAACTGAAACAGCGCGTCGGCGCGGCCCGGCACGATGCTGGGATCGCCCGGCTCCAGCGTGATGCGGCCGGCGGTCCAAACGCTGCGCGGGCCGGCGACTTCGGGAAAGCGGTTGTCGATCGCCGAAAGCAGCCGCACCAGCGCCAGCCCGGCGTCGCGCCGGCGCGCCATGCTGGTGGTGCCGGCGTGGTTCTGCTCGCCGGTGACTGTGATGCGGTACTGCCAGATGGCGACAATGGCGGTGACGACGCCGATATGCTCGCCGCTCGCTTCCAGCGTGTCGCCCTGCTCGATATGCGCCTCGAAGAAACCCGCATAGCGGCTCGGATCGATCTGCAGCCGCGGCCGCCCGGCATATCCGGCGCTGGCGAGCGCGTCGCGCAACGGCGTGCCGCTGGTGCGATCGCGGGCGTGATCGATGTCGGCTTCGGTGAGCAAGCCGGTGAACGAGCGGCTGCCGAGGAAATTGCCGAAGTGCCCTTCCTCGTCGCAGAACGCCGCGACATCGACGCCGAGCGACGCCGTCGCCGGATCCTCGCGCAGCGCGCGCGCGGCCTCGAGCGCGTAGATCACGCCCATCGCGCCGTCGAGCCAGCCGGAATAGTTCTGCGTCTCGATATGCGATCCGGCCAGCACCTTGCGGCCGGCCGCGCGGCTGAACCCGAGCACGTTGCCGATGCCGTCGATCTGCGGCTCCAGCCCGGCTTCCGCCATCCGCTCCGCCAGCCACTGCCGCGACACCACGTCCTCGGGCGACAGCGTCGGGCGATGCACCCCGGTCTTGTACTCGCCGATCTTGCGCAAGGCATGCAGGTCGCCGAGCAGCCGCTCGGCATTGATCTGGGGCATGGGCTTGCTTTCCTCTCGCTTCGACGCATTTACCTTATCCCGAACGCCGGCCGGCGCGCAGCGCTGAGCTGACGCACGTTCTGGGCGATTGCCCGGGGGCGAAAAGCCTGTAGACCGTGCGGGACAAGTCCCAACAAGAAAAGAGAGCAACGTGAGACGCTTTGTCCTTATGCGGTCCCTTGTGGCCGCAGGTAGCATTTTGGCCGCGCTGGCGAGCGCAGGCCTGGCGCAGGCGCAGACCTATCCCAACAAGGTGATCACCATGGTGGTCGCCTACGCACCGGGCGGTCCCGGCGACACGGCGGCGCGCTCGATCGCCGACCGCATGTCGGCCGCGCTCGGCCAGCAGATCGTGATCGAGAACGTGGCCGGCGCCGGCGGCATGACCGGAGCGGCCCGCGTCGCCCGCGCGGAGCCGGACGGCTACACCCTGCTGGTGCACCAGACCGGCCTCGTCATCGGCCCGGCGCTCTATCCGAAGATCCCGTTCGACGTGGAGAAGGACCTCGCCGCGGTCGGCCTCGTCAACAACAGCTACTCCTTCCTGGCGGCACGCAAGTCGCTGCCCGCCAACAATTTCGCCGAGCTGGTGGCGTGGATGAAGGGCCCCGGCAAGCCTGCCAAGTTCGCCCATCCGGGCGTCGGCACGCTGGCGCATCTGCAGGCGGTGCTGTTCGCGCAGGCGATCGGCGCCGAGGTCGACCTGATCCCGTACCGCGGCGGCGGACCGGCGATGAACGACGTGATCGCCGGCCATGTCGACATGGTGTGGGCGGCGCCGAGCACCTCGGCACCGCTGATCGAGGCCGGCACCGTGAAGGGCTTCGTGTTCGGCGCCAATAAGCGCTATCCGGCGCAGCCGAACGTGCCGTCGGCGACCGAGGTCGGCCACCAGGCGCTCGACATCTCGTTCTGGCACGCGCTGTTCGTGCCGGCCGCAACGCCGCGCCCGATCGTCGACAAGCTCAACGCCGCGTTGCGCGAGACCCTCGCCGACCCGCAGGTGCAGAAGACCTATGCGGAGCGCGGCCTGGAATCGTTCCCGCCGGAGCAGCTCAGCCCGGAAGCCGCGACCACCTTCGTCAAGGCCGAGCTGCAGCGCTGGGGCAAAGTGGTTCGCGACAACAACATCCAGGGTAGCCCATGACACCGGCAAGCACGTCCGCCAAGCCCTCTCCCGCTGCGTCCGGGGCAAGCGCCCCGGTCCGCGTCGAAGGCCATTGCGACCCGCAGTTCGCCGCCGTCCGCGACGCCTTCGAGAACAACTTCCGCGCCCGCGGCGAAGTGGGCGCGGCGGTCTGCGTCTACAAGGACGGCGAGAAGGTGGTCGACCTCTGGGGCGGCTACAAGGATATCGCCCGCACCGAGCCGTGGCGCGAAGACACCATCGTGATCATGAACTCGGTGGCCAAAAGCATGAGCGCGATCTGCACCCATGTGCTGATCGACCGCGGGCTCATCGACTTCGACGCGCCGATGGCCAAGTACTGGCCGGAGTTCGCCCAGGCCGGCAAGGAGGGCGTGCTGGTCCGGCACGTTCTTTCGCACACCGACGGGGTGATCTTCTGCGACAGCGCACCGCCCGGTTCCTGGTTCGACTGGGACGTGCATATCCGCGCGCTCGAGCAGCAGGAACCGGCGTGGGAGCCCGGCACCAAGGGCGCCTACAACTCGATCAATATCGGCTTCCTGCTGGGCGAATTGGTGCGCCGCGTCAGCGGCAAGACGCTCGGCACCTTCCTGCGCGAGGAGGTCACCGGCCCGCTCGGCGCCGACTACCACATCGGCTTGAGCCCGGAGCAGATTGCTCGCGTCTCCGACATGCACCCGAACCCGAAAAACGGGTTCTTCAGCATCGCGGCGGACGAGACGACGCCGCTCGGACGCGCGTTTCGCTCGGCGCCGAAGATCGGCTATTTCCAGAACTGCCGCGAGATCCGCGAGCTGGAGGTCCCCTCCTTCGGCGGCCACGGCAACGCGCGCGCGGTGGCGCGGGTCTATGCCGCACTCGCCAACAACGGCAGCCTCGATGGCGTACGCATCCTGTCGCCGGAAGCCGTTGAACGGGCGTCGCAAATGGTCTGGGAGGACGATTGCATCATGACCCAACGCCGGATTCGGATGGCGTACGGGTTCATGATGAACGAACCCGAGACCGTTCCGATGGGATCCAGCATGAAAGCCTTCGGCCATACCGGCACCGGCGGCGCCTTCACCTGGGCCGACCGCGACCGCAACATGTCGTTCGCGTACTGCACCAACTTCCAGCGCGAAGGACCCGGCATCGGCCCGCGCGGTGCCGTGCTGGCAGTGACTGCCGGCGGCGGACCGCGGCCGAGCTGGCTCACCTAAAACAAATGGCCGGGACGTAAGTCCCGGCCATTTGCGTTTCTTGGTCCTGCATGCCCGCTCGAAAGCCGGGCATGCAGGCCGAACCCGGTCAGGTCAGCCCGACCTTGCGGACGACGCTGAGCAGGCGCGCGGTGTCGTCCTTGAGGAACGCGGCGAACTCCGGCGCGTCGAGATAGCCGGGCTGGCTGCCGGCCTTGAGGAAGCGCTGCTGCACCGCCGGGTCCTGCATGTAGCCGCGGATAGCGTCGCGCAGCACTTTCTGCACGCGCTCCGGCGTGGCGCGCGGCGCGAACAGCCCCGCCCACAGCACGTAGACCACGTCCTTGAAGCCCGCCTCCTGCAGCGTCGGCGCGTCCTTGAAGCTCGGCAGGCGCTCGGTGCCCCACTGCGCCAGCACGCGAACGTCGCCGCTCTCAAGATGGCCCTTGGCGATCGACTCGAGGCTTGGAATGATCGGCACCTGGTCCGATAGCAGCGCGTTGAACGCCGGCGCGCCGCCCTGATACGGCACGTGCTGCATCTTCAGCCCGGCCGCATTGAGGAACATCTCCATGGCGAGGTGCACCGTGCCGAACTTGCCCGAGGATCCGTATGGGATCTGGCCGGGATTCTTCCGCACGTCCTGCACGAAGTCGTCCAAGGTCTTCCACGGCGACGACTTTTTCACCGTCAGGATGACCGCGTCGGCGAACACGCGTGCGATCGGCGCGAACTGGTCGAATTCGTACTGCACCGGCTGACCGAGCAGACGGTTCGCTTCCGGGATCACCGCAAGCGACGGCAGCGTCATGAGCAAGGTGTGGCCGTCCGGCTCAGCACGCGCGACGAAGGCGTGTCCAACGCCGCCGCCGGCGCCGCCCTTGTTCTCGACCACCACGTTGCGGCCGAACTTCTCGGCCAGCGCTGCCGCGACCGGCCGGCCCGCCATGTCGGCGCTGCCGCCGGCCGGGAACGGGACCACCATCGTAACGGTGCGGGTGGGATATTGCTCTTGGGCGAAGCCGAGGCTCGCGCCGGCCGGCAGCGCGGCCAGCGCAAGCGGCAGCCCGAGCGAATTCTTCAGCAGGTCGCGACGATTGGTCGCCATCAGTTCCTCCGGTTGGACGTTTGTCGTTGAACTTCGATTCCACCTCTCAGCGGAGGCGTTTCAGATGTGGGCGACCGTGTTGCGCAGCACGCCGATGCCCTCGACCTCGCACTCGATGACGTCGCCCGGCATGCAGTAGCGCTCCGCCCGGACGAGCCCGGGGAACGCCTGCCACTTGCCGCCGAGCTCGGGGTCGTTCGACCACGCCGTCCCGCCCGGGGTGCCGGTGATGATCACCATGCCCGGCCGCAGGGTGATCCCGATCGAGAAGAAGTGGATCAGCTCGGCGCACGAGAAGATCATGTTGGCGGTGGTCGAGGATTGCCGCAGCTCGCCATTGATGCGGGTGCGCAAAGCGAGCCGCTGCGGGTCGCGGATCTCGTCCGCCGTGACAATGACCGGACCCAGCGGTGCGCTGGAATCGAACGCCTTGCCGCGGCCGACCTCGTACCAGACCGACCCTTCCGGCGACTTCCGCACCTGCAGGTCGCGGGCCGTGACGTCGTTGACGATCGTGTAACCGAACACGTGATCGAGCGCGTTTTCACGGGCGATATGCCGGCCCTCTTTGCCGATGACGATGGCGAGCTCGGTCTCGGCATCGAGCTTCTTGGTATAGCTCGGGTCGTAGACGATGGAATCCTCCGGACCGACCACGTTGTCAGCGGTCATCACGAAGAATTCCGGCTCCTTGCCGCTGATCGGCGTATTGGCCTTCTCGGCATTGTGCTCGGTGTAGTTGCTGCCGCTGCACAGGATCGTGGAGGGCAGCAGCGGTGCGAGCACCCGCACGCTGCCTAGCCGGCGGCGCGCCTGCCGCGGGGCTTGCTTGATCGCCTGCTCAGCGGCGCGCCGGCCTGCGTCCCCGGCTCTGATGAAGGACTGCATGTCCGTGAAATAGCCGCGTGACGAAGCGTCGAGGGCGGCTGCTGCAGCGTCCACCACCTCGTCACCAGCGACGAATCCGAGGCGGCGCTCGCCGTTATCCAGGAAACTGATGACCTTCATCGGCTTGCTGCGGAACGCTCCAGTCGCGCCGGAAGCCCAGTGCTCCGCGTCTGACGGCGGCACATTGCATCAAGCCGCGCGCTTGTCATCCCACGCAGAAATTGTACTGCGCGGATCGCTCAGGCGGCTTGCGGCGGCCATTTCAAGGGCCGCCCCCCAAGCGAGTCCACTGCTCGCGAAACGTGAAATTAACGTCTGGTTGGGCACAGTCACACTCGTAGAGGTGCATCCGTTGGCGCGGGTAAGGTTCCGGCATGCTCAAGGAATTCCGCAGCTACCTGCGTCCGCTCGACGAGCGGGCGGACGCTGCGCCGTCCGACGAGACGCGCCTGGCCGAGGCGCGGAGTAACCTCTGCTACGTTCTGGACGAGGACGCCGCCAGCCTGCACATGCTGGGTGGCATCCTGCAGGGTTCCGGGCTCGAGACCGGGCTGTTCGGCTCCGGCGCAGCCTTCACGGAATGCCTTGCTCAGCGCACCCCCGACCTCGTCTTCCTCGACGTGACGACGGAAGCCACCGATGCGATCGATGCGGTGTTCGCGCTCGGCGAGCGGTCCTACCGCGGCCCGGTGCAACTGATGGGCGGCAAGGCGGTCCAGGTGATGGAGACCGTCAAGCGCATCGGCGAACGGCATTCGCTGCAGATGCTTCCGCTGCTGAAGAAGCCGTTCGATACCGAGAAGGTCTGCCGCATCCTGCAGGCGCAGAACCTGCAAGGGGGCGCGCCGGTCGCGCCGATGAAGGTCGACCTCGGCGAAGCGCTCGACAACGATTGGATCGAGTTCTGGTATCAGCCGAAGATCGACCTGCGGAAAAAGCAGATCGCCGGCGTCGAGACCTTTGCGCGGGTGAGGCACCCGGCGCTGGGTATGCTCCCGCCCGGGGCATTCATGCCCGAGGCCGACGAACAGGCCGTCACCCAGCTGACCGAACGCGCGCTGATCAGCGCGCTATCGGCCGCCAGCACGTTCACGCAACTGGGCATCAATCTCCGGCTGGCGGTGAACATCTCGCTCGCCGCCCTGGTGACGCTGCCGATCACCGAAATGATCCGGGAGTATGGGCCGAGGAAGGCAAACTGGCCCGGCCTCATCCTCGACGTGACGGAAGAGCAGATCGTCTCCGATCTGGCGCTGGTGCGCGGCACCGCCGAACGCCTCGCCACCTTCAACGTCAAGCTCGCGATCGACGACTTCGGCCGCGGGCAGCTCTCGCTGGCAAAGCTGAAGGAACTGTCGTTTGCCGAGCTCAAGCTCGACCGCGCCTTCGTGACCAACTGCGGCAGCGACAAAGTGAATGCCGCGGTTTGCAAAACCGTCGTCGACCTCGCCCATAATTTCGGCGGCGTAGCGGTAGCGATCGGAGTCGAGAAGGCGGCCGACGTGCATGCCCTGCAGGGCATGGGCTGCGATCTCGGCCAGGGGTTCCTGTTCGGTCAGCCTATGCCGCAGGAGCGGCTGACCGCGCTGCTGCGCGAGCGGTCGGTCGGCGGCAAGCGCACCGCCGCCCCGGTGCCGCGTCACGCCTGACGAGCCGCCGCGATCGCCCGCCGGGCGCCGCTCGCAGGCGACCTCCTCCCAGCTGCTGCGATCAGTGGGTCCAGGGCGTCCGCCGGCTGAAGCTGAAATTGTCCGCATAGGCCATGGTGCGGCGCGCCGGCTCTTTCGGCTCCATCACCTGGTAGGGAATGCCGTGGCGCTCGCAATAGGCGATCGCCTCCTCCTTGGTCTCGAACTGCAGCTTGACCTGCTGATTCATGTCTCCCGAGCTGGTCCAGCCCATCAGCGGCTCGACCACACGCGGCTGCTCCGGCTCGTAGTCCAGGACCCACGCCTTGGTCCTGGCGGTGCCGGACTGCATGGCGTTGCGGGCGGGCTTGAAGATCCGGGCGGTCATCAGACGTCACTCTGCCTCGTGCCGAAGAAAAGATGGTCGGGGCAGCAGGATTCGAACCTGCGACCTGGAGTACCCAAAACTCCCGCGCTACCAGGCTGCGCTATGCCCCGGGGTGTTGCTGGACGACCTGATAGCAAACTTGCGGGCCGCTGCGCCACCCGTAAGCAGGCGGCCGGAAGCGCTTTCCGAAGCGAATGAAGGTCGAAGGGCGCTGCGGGTCTTAGTGCGACGCCGGCCCGCGCGCACCGCCGTCCGGCTGCACCTCGGTCGCCATCATGCCCTTGGGGCCGGGGCCGAAGCGCACCAGCACGGTCTGGCCGGGCCGGAGTTCCGCCAACCCGTAGCGGCGCAGCGTCTCCATGTGGACAAAGATGTCCGGAGTGCCCTCGCCGCGGGTCAGGAAGCCGAAGCCGCGCAGACGGTTGAACCATTTGACCTGCGCGCGTTCGAGCCCGCTGGTCGCGTTGACGGTGACGTGCGTGCGTGCTGGCGGCAGCTCGGCCGGATGGATCGCGGTCGATTCATCCATCGACAGGATGCGCAGCGCCTGCAGCCCCTTGTCGCGCTGCAGCACCTCGCACACCACCCGGGCGCCCTCATGGGCGGCCTGATAGCCGTCCCGCCGCAGGCAGGTGACGTGCAGAAGCACGTCCGGCAAACCGTTGTCCGGAACGATGAAGCCGAAGCCCTTGGCGACGTCAAACCATTTGATCACGCCCGTGAGCTCGATGATGCTCACAGCGGATTGGTCGCCGAGTTCCCCAGCCGTCTCGGCTCCGGGCAAGGAATCCACGCCGAAAGCCTTAGGCCCCAATACCGACGCCATGACGCCGTACGCCGCCGCTTTGTTCAGGCGTCTCTTGCGGACGCTTCAACGAATCACAGTGGCTAAAACATAACATCGCGGCTCAACCGGAGAAGCAGAAAAAGCAGGAGCTAACGCGTTTTCCGAGCGCGTTGTGCATAACTGCAACGCCATCGATGCAGACGCGCCACTCAGTGCGCGATGAAGGGCGCCAGCACCGTTCCGATGTCGTGGTGGACGACGAGGTCGGCCATCCCGTCGAGCTCGGTTGGCTCGCGATTGATGATCACGAGCTTGGCGCCGGCCCGCTTGGCCATGAGCGGAAAACCAGCGGCCGGCCACACCACCAGCGACGAACCGATGGCGATGAACAAATCACTGCTGCGAGTCATGTCCTCGGCGCGGCGCATCGCCTCGGCCGGCATCGATTGTCCGAACGAGACGGTCGCGGTCTTGATATAGCCGCCGCAGCCGCACTCCGGCGGCTGCCCGACAGCGTCGAAATGCTGCTTCACCGGTTCGAGCTCAAAGCGCTCGCCGCAGTCGAGGCAGGTCGCATAGGTGGTGTTGCCATGCAGCTCGACCACGGCCTCGGCGGCAATGCCGGACATCTGGTGCAGATTGTCGATGTTTTGCGTGATCACGCCCGGCGACTTGCCCATTCGATAAAGCGCCGCCAGCGCCAGATGCCCCCGCCCCGGTCGCGCCGCCCGAAACTGTTCGTCCATGGCAAAGCGCCGCCGCCACGCCTCGGCGCGCATCTCGGCGCTGGCCATGAAAGCATCGAACGGGATCGGCTGGTTGCGCGTCCACAGTCCGCCGGGAGAGCGAAAATCCGGGATGCCGCACTCGGTGGAAATACCGGCGCCGGTAAACGGCACAATGCTTTCGGCGGCCTCGATCAGGTCGCGGAGCCGTTCGGTAGCGGATTGGGGATCGGCTGCAATCATGGACCGGAAACGCCGCTGCGCCCGCCTCCGGATGGAGGGGGGACAGCAACATTTCTGAAGCCGAAGCGGCGCGCCCGCAAGTGCGTGGGCACCGTGCGGTACCCGACGTGCTTTGAAGCCTCAGCCGCGCTTGCGCGACGAACGCTTTGCGGCGCCCTTGCCGCGGGCCGGTGCGGCTTTATTGATCAGGAACTCTTCCGCCGAGTGGCCGCTCTTGAGCGCCTGGGTCAGCCAACGCGGCTGCGCGCCGCGACCCGCCCAGGTTTCACCTTCCGGCCCGCGATACTTCGGAGGCACCTTTGCGCCCTTCAGCGGATGCGAGCGGGCACCCTTCACGGATGTGCGCGCGCGGCTGCCGCTGCTCTCAGCACCGCTGCTTCCACGCAGACGCGAAAGCTGTTGCTCGAGCTCCCGCTGGCGCTCCGTCAGGTGCTTATCGATTTCGGAGCGCAGCGTCAGCAGCGCATCCACATCCATACTTCTGAGATTTGATGAAGCCATGTGTTTCTCCAATAACTGCGCCCGTAGATAAACCACTTTCGGACGAATGCAATTTCCTAGTGCGGGATTATATATTCTTTTACACGCGCTGCGGGAATTTCAAGGGTAAAACCCGATTTGTTCCTGAAGTTTTTCCGTCAAACCGCTAAACACTTGGTCGGCTCCATATCATTTCATCAGGTGACTTAAAGTTAATGCGGGTTGCAGGGAGGTCGGTTCCAAGCATTGCCACCCAGGCGTATGCCGGGCAAAGTGTTCGTGGGTCATGCGAACGGTGAGGAAAGAGAATGCGATACCTGCACACGATGCTGCGCGTGCGCGATCTCGACAAGTCGCTCGACTTTTTCTGCAGGCAACTCGGCTTGCAGGAGGTGCGGCGCTACGACGATCAGAAAGGCCGCTACACCAACGTATTCCTCGCCGGCCCGGACGACGAGCCGCTGGTGCATGAGAGCAAGCGCCGGGGCCGCGAGGCGCCGCTGGTCGAACTTACCTACAACTGGGACGCCGAGGATTACGGCGAGGCGCGCTACTTCGGCCATCTGGCCTATGAGGTGGACGATATCTACGCCACCTGCGAGCGCCTGATGAAAGCCGGCGTGACCATTAACCGGCCACCGCGCGACGGCCGCATGGCCTTCATCCGCTCGCCGGACCGCCAATCGGTCGAGCTCCTGCAGAAGGGCGATGCGCTGCCGCCGCAGGAGCCCTGGTCGTCGATGCCGAATACCGGAAAATGGTGACGTAGCTGCCGAGCGCGGCTGCGCTTGCTGCGCTCGGCAAAGCTCTCTATATCTCGCCGCGCCTCGCCGCCGCTCACACGCAGCCGAGGCGACGCGCCCTTCGTCTAGCGGTCTAGGACGCCGCCCTTTCACGGCGGAAACACGGGTTCGATTCCCGTAGGGCGCGCCAGCGCTCAATCCAGCGCGACGCGCTCCAGCAGGTCGGCGTCGTCGTTGCGCGCCGAGTTCACCCGCATCGAGATCGGCCACATCGTCATCGCGTCGGCCGGAAAGCTGATCAGCAGGTCGCGCGGATCCGGCTCGGCGCCGAGCCAGCGATCGAAACTCTCGGGCGCGAGGATTGCCGGCATGCGGTCATGGATCTGTCCCATCAACGCATTCGCCGGGACCGTGATGATCGCGAACGTGCGCACCCAGTCGTCGGTACCCGGCCGTTTCCAATTCTCCCACACGCCGGCAATGGCAAACGGCGCAGCGTCGCGCATGCCGATGGCATAGGGCTGCTTCAGACCATTGAGCGAGCGCCATTCGAAGTAGCCGTCGACCGGTATGATGCAGCGCCGCTTGCGGTAGGCGTCGCGGAATGGTCCCAGCGTCGCAACCGTCTCCGCCCTCGCGTTGATTGGTTTGCGCCCGCCCTTCGGGTCCGTGCACGCGTATGGAATAAGCCCCCAGGCCAACGGGTCGAGCGAGCGCTCGCCGCTGCGCTGGTTCTGCCGGATGACGAGGATCTCCTGGCTCGGAGCCCCGTTATAACGCGGCCGAATGTTGCCGAACCGGCTGTCGACCACGTCCAATCCGTCGACGATGGCGAGACGGAACGGCGTCGATGCCTGGATGATGCGGCCGCACATGCTGCTTGTCAGGCGGTCTGCAGCCGCTCCAGCGCCTGCTCGATCTTCTCGCGACGCGCGGCTGCCTCCTCGCGCTTCTCGCGTTCGCCGTCGACCACCTCCTCGGGCGCGCGCCGGATGAAGTCGGCGTTGTCGAGCTTGGCATCGATGCGGCTGATGTCGGCACCGACCTTGACGAGCTCCTTCTGCAGGCGGGCGGTTTCGGCCGATAGGTCGAGCAAGCCGGCAAGCGGCAGCGCCGCGATCTGCCCGCGCACCACGACCTGCACCGCGCCGGCGGGCGCGGCGTCGGCGTATCCGATCGAGGCGACACGCGCCAAGCGCTGCACGTACTCGGCCCAGCGGTCGGCGCGCGACCGCGTCTGCGCGTCGGCGCCGATCAGCACCAGCGGGATCATGGCCGCCGGCGGGATATTCATCTCCGAACGCACCGAGCGGATCGCGGTGATCAAGTCGATCACCCAGCCGATCTCCGCCTCGGCGTCGGGATCGCTGAACTGCAGGTCGGCCGGCCAGGGCGCCAGCGCCAGCATGCTGGCGCGCGGCGCTTCGGGAGCCGCCGTCAGCTGCCAGAGCTCCTCCGTGATGAACGGCATGAACGGGTGCAGCAGCTTGAGCACCTGGTCGCGCACATGCGCGGTGGTCGCGCGGGTCTCTTCCTTGGCCTCGCCTTCAGCGCCGAGCAGCACCGGCTTCGCCAACTCGACATACCAGTCGCAATAGATGTTCCACACGAACCGATAGGCCGCGCCGGCGGCGTCGTTGAAGCGGAACTGCTCGATCGCTTCCGTCACCTCGCGCACCGCCTTCGCGGCTTCGTGCGCGATCCAGCGGTTGAGCGTCTGCCGCGCCGCCGACGGATCGAAGCCCGGCACCGTCTGGCAGCCGTTCATCTCGGCGAAGCGTGCCGCGTTCCAAAGCTTGGTCGCGAAGTTCCGGTAACCTTCGATGCGGGCGCGCGAAGGCTTCACGTCGCGGCCTTGCGTCGCCAGCGCCGCCATCGTGAAGCGCAGCGCGTCGGCGCCGTATTCGTCCATCAGCTCGAGCGGATCGACGACGTTGCCTTTCGACTTCGACATCTTCTGCCCGCGCTCGTCGCGCACGATGCCGTGGATGTAGACGGCGCGGAACGGCACATCGTGCATGAAGTGCAGGCCCATCATCATCATGCGGGCGACCCAGAAGAAGATGATGTCGAAGCCGGTGACCAGAACGCTGGTGGGATAATAGCGCTTCAGTTCCGGCGTCTCGTCCGGCCAGCCGAGCGTGGAGAACGGCCACAGCGCGGAGGAGAACCACGTGTCGAGCACGTCCTCGTCGCGCGTCAGGAAAGACGCGCGCCGCGCCGGATCGTTGGCGATCGCGTCCGCCTCTGCGCGCGTCAGCACGTCATGGGTGACGTACCAGGCGAGCGCATCGGCGACCGCCTCGTCCTCGCTTTCGGCCACGAACACCTTGTCGTCCGGTCCGTACCACGCCGGGATCTGATGTCCCCACCAGATCTGGCGCGAGATGCACCAGGGCTCGATGTTCTCCATCCAATTGAAGAACGTCGTTTCCCATTGCTTCGGCACGATCGTGGTACGGCCCTCACGCACCGCCGCCATCGGTGCCCAGGCCAGTTCCTTGGCGTCGACGTACCATTGGTCGGTCAGATAGGGTTCGACCGGCACCTGCGAGCGGTCGCCGTGCGGCACCATGTGCACGTGCGGCTCGACCTTCTCGATCGCGCCGAGTTCCTCGAGCCGCGCCACGATGCGCTTGCGCGCCTCGAACCGGTCGAGGCCGTGCAACGCCGACGTCGCGTCGAGCTCGGCGGAGGGT
>DASWSO010000595.1:0-8465 GCA_036402635.1 Xanthobacteraceae bacterium | reverse complement strand
CCTTCGATGCCACATCCGGGCGAGCCGGGTCTAGACCGTCGCGCACCGGCGACGCCAAATCGCCACAGCCGGCTTCTACAGCCGCGCGCTGCGAGGGTTCGATGTGGAGCAGGAATGCGATGCCGGCCGCGGTGGATGAGGGGCGTAGGCGCGCGCTGCACGCCGCGATCGCGATCGCGCTTGCCGGGGCCGCCACCCTGATCGGCGCCTGGATCTTCCAGTACGGCTTCGGCCTGGCGCCGTGCCCGCTCTGCTTGCAGCAGCGCTGGCCGTACTACCTGAGCATCCCGCTGGCCGCGCTGGTGGCGGTTGCGGCGTACCGCGGCGCGCCGCCGCGCGTGCTGATCGGCGGCCTGGTCGTGACGGCCTTGATCCTGCTGTGGGGCGCCGGGCTCGGGGTCTATCACGCAGGCGTCGAATGGCATTGGTGGGCCGGCCCACAGGACTGCGCCGGCGCAGGCTTCACGCCCGGCCGCGCCGGCACGTTGCTGCAGCAGATGCAGGAGGCGCGGGTGGTGCGCTGCGACGAGGCCGCCTGGCGCTTCCTCGGCCTCTCGCTCGCCGGCTACAACGTGCTGATCTCGCTGGCGCTGGCGGGCGTGGCGCTTTGGGGCGCCAACGCGGTTCGGCACAAAGGCTCCGGCGAGCCCGCCTGAGCCGGGCTCCCGGAGGAGGCGTCGCTATTCCGCGGCCACTGCCAGCGCTGGGGCCAGCAGTTCGTCGATCAGGTGGAATGCGGCCGGCCGGTTCTCCTCATAGGTCGGCTGGATTTCGCTCGCCGGCAGGATGAAGCCGCCCTGCTCGACGGTTGCGGGACGCAGCTCGATCGTGAACGACGGAATCCCGTAGGTCCCGTAGGTCCAGTCGGTGGTGTCGCCGGCGGTCGGATAGAGCTGAGCCGACGGCTCCGGGATGTAGGTCTTGGCGTGCACGTGATGAATCGCGGCCGCCATTTCGGCCGCCAATTGCGTCATGCGGGCGCGGTCCACCGGATCGGCGATCGGGTCCGCGGTGTAGCCCCACGGATAGAGGATCAGTTGCGAGAAGCTGTGGTAGGTGACCACGCCGGCAAATTGCTCCACCGCCACCAGATCGCGCACCGCGCGCGTCTCCGGCTCCGAGAAGGCGCGCGGTCCGACATAGGTCTCGTCGCTCGGCGTGTGGCTCGAGGTCGGAACATCGAGCGTGCCCCACATGTATCCGTAATTGCGGTTGGGATCGACGCCGAACGAGCCGTCGGCGTTGCGGCGCCGGTTCTTGCGCCACAGACGTGCCGAGGTGCGGGTGAATTCGTGCCCGTCGGGGTTCACCATCGGCACGACCCAGATTTCCGACTGCGTCAGCCAGCCGGAGATCGGTGGGTCGTTGCGTTTCTCGATCAGTTCCTTGGCGAGCAGGAACGGCACTTCCACCGCCACCCATTCGCGGGCGTGGTGGCAACCCATGAACAGGATTTTGCGCGCGCTGCCGTGACGCACTCCGATGCGCAGCGCCAGGATCGGGCGGCCTTCGACGCTGCGGCCGATCTACTTCAGCTCGGCGATCTCGGGGTGCGATTCCGCCAGGTTGCGCATGTCGTCCGCGAGGCTCGCGGCCGAATGGAACGCACTGAGCGCGCTCGCCTCGGCGAACATCGCGACATGCGTCTCCGCCTGGATGATCTGACGGACCTGGTAGCCCATCTTGGCGATGCGATCGACCGCGGCTTCCTCGGCGCGCAGCACGATGCGATCCGCCTTGGTCTCCCAAACGTCGAGCCCCAGCGGCATTTCCAGCAGTCGGGCGAGTGAGCGCTGCGTGCTGTCGGACTTCACTTCCACGATCAGTTCCATGCTGTCCTCCCTCGTTGCGCTGGATTGCCGTCACTGATTGTTCGGATCGTCCTTCTCGTAGTCCGCCGTCGGGCGGATGCGCTCCACACGCGCCAGCTTGCGGCGCTCGAGCTCGCCGAGCGTGCTTTCCGGGACCGAGGCGACGATCGCCCCGTGTTCGCGCTGCCAAATGTCGAGAGCGTAAGGGAGCCTCAGCAGCCGCTCGACCGACCCGCCCGCGACGGGATGCAGCCGCACGACCCATTTGGGGTCGGAAATGCCGCTCATGACCCGCTCCCGGGTTCAATTGAGGGTACGCGCAACCGTGGGATTTGTCGATGATAAATGCACGTCGCGGCGGTGCACGTCACGCGGATCGGTGGTGCCGCGCCGCCTTTACGGCTCCAGCTCGGTGTCCCAGTAGAGGTAGTCGAGCCAGCTGTCGTGCAGATAGTTCGGCGGAAACAGCCGCCCGTTGCGGTGCAGGTGATGCACGGTCGGCTGGAACGGCATCTGCGCCGGCCACATGCCGGCCTCCTGCAGCGTCAGGCTGCCCTTGCGCAGATTGCACGGCGAGCAGGCCGCGATCACGTTGATCCAGGTGGTATGGCCGCCGCGCGAACGCGGCAGCAGATGGTCGAACGTGAGGTCGTCGCGCGAGCCGCAGTACTGGCAGCAGAATTTATCGCGCAGGAAGACGTTGAACCGGGTGAAGGCCGGATTGGTGGACGGCTTCACGAAGGTCTTGAGCGAAACGACGCTCGGCAGCTGCATCTCGAACGACGGGCTGCGCACCGCCTTGTCGTAATGCGCGACGATGTTCACGCGGTCGAGGAACACGGCCTTGATGGCGTCCTGCCAGGACCACAGCGATAACGGATAGTAGCTCAGCGGACGGAAGTCCGCGTTTAACACCAGAGCCGGATAGCCCCCGGGTGAGACATGAGCGTTCAAGGCAGCGGTTCCTGCACCCTCCTTCGCCCGCGCGAGCGGACGCGCGCCTACACTCTACACGGAGCATGACAGCCTTGTGAAGCGCACCAGCGCTTGTGGCCCAGGGCGCGCCGATGCGGCCGCGCTTGGGCGTCAGCGGCCGGCGAAGCGGCGCGCCAGAAATTCGCCGCCGTGGCGCAGCCCTTCCTCGTCGATGCCGTGCGCGATTCCTGTGGACAGGTGCCACTCCACCGGCACCTCCAGCGCGGCGAGCGCCTCCGCCGACTGGAACAGCGCCTGCGCCGGAATCAGGTCGTCGCGGTCGCCGTGGATCAGCAGCACCGGCGGCTTGCCGCGCAGCTCGGCGCGTACCGCCTCGACCGCGGTCTCATCCGGCAGCACGAACAGGCCGGAATAGCCGACGATCGCGGCCGGCGCCGGCTTCCGCCGCAGGCCGACGTGCAGCGACATCATCGTGCCTTGGCTGAAGCCGACCAGCGCCAGCGCCGCGGTCGGCAACTGGCGGCGGCCAAGCTCGGCATCGATGAAGGCGGCCAGCGCGGGCGCCGCCGCATTGACGCCGGTCCATCGTTCGCCCGGATCGCGCATGGTGAGCGGGAACCATTGGCGGCCGACCGGCGCCTGCGCGCATGGATCCGGTGCGTGCGGCGACACGAACGCGGCGTCCGGCAGCAGCGCCGACCAGGCGCGGCCGAGGTCGATCAGGTCGTTGCCGTCGGCGCCATAGCCGTGCAGGAACACCACCAGCTGCCGTGCCGCGCGGCCCGACTGCGGTTCCAGGCGCGGGCCGTCCAGCGCTGCGGCCATGGCGTGATGACTCCAATCTACGCGGGCGCCGGGTCGCGCCGCTTCACCGCCCGATAATACGACCACAGCAGGCGCGCAGCCACACCGCGCCACGGCCGCCACGCTTCCGCGAGCGCGACCATCTCCTTCGGGCTCGGGCGTTTTTCCAGATCGAACGCGAGCCGCGCGGCTTCCTGTAGCGCCAGGTCGCCGGCCGGCCAGGCGTCCGGATGGCCGAGGCAGAACAGCAGATAGACGTCGGTGGTCCACGGCCCGATGCCGTGCACCGCGGTGAGGATGGCGTGCGCATCGTCGGCCGACATCGCGGTGAGCGCGTCGAAGTCGACCGCGCCCTGCGCGATCGCCTTGGCGAGCGCCTTGACGGTGCGGATCTTGGCGGCCGAGAGGCCGACGCGCTGCAGCTTGTCGGTGCGCGCGCGGCCCAACGCGACATGGTCGAACGGATCGTAGGCGGCGCGCAGCCGGTTCCAGATCGCGTCGGCGCTGGCGCCCGACAGTTGCTGCGCGCAGACGATGCGGACGAGCCCTTCGAGCCCGCCGGGCCGCCGCCGCAGCGGCACCGCGCCGGCGACCTCCAGCACGGCGGCGAGCCGCGGGTCCTGCGCCAGCAGCGCGGTGAGCGCTGCCTGCAGATCGGCTTCGGTATCGATCGGATGGTGGGACGGCATGCTGGCGGGCATCTATAAGCCGCAGCCGCAGCACCCTTGTCCAGCATCGGACGCCCAGCACCGCAATGACCCCTCCGGTTTTCCGCTTTGCGCCGAGCCCGAACGGCTATCTGCATCTCGGCCACGCCTATTCGGCGCTGCTCAATTTCCAGCTGGCGCGGCAGAGCGGCGGACGCTTGCTGCTGCGCATCGAGGACATCGACCCGGCCCGCTGCCGGCCCGAATACGAGGCAGCGATCTACGACGATCTCGCCTGGCTCGGCATCGAATGGGAAACCCCGGTGCGCCGGCAGTCCGAGCACCTCGACTTCTATCGCGACGCGCTCGCCCGTCTGGATGCGGACGGTCTGATCTATGCGGCGTTCGAGAGCCGCGCCGAGATCGCGCGCGCGATCGCCGAGCGGGAGGCCGGCGGGTCCGCATGGCCGCGCGATCCCGACGGCGCACCGCTCTATCCGGGCTGTCGCGGCGGCATGCCGGAGGCCGAGCGCTCCGCCCGCCGTGCGCGAGGCGAGCCGCACGCGCTGCGGCTCGACATGGTGGCCGCGACCGCACGCACCGGGCCGTTGCACTGGGTCGACTCCGGCGCCGGTCCGGCGGGCGAAACCGGTCTCATGGCAGTGGACCCAAACGCCTGGGGCGACGTGGTGCTGGCGCGCAAGGAGACGCCGACCAGCTATCACCTCGCCGTCGTGCTCGACGATGCCCGCCAAGGCGTCACCGACGTGGTGCGCGGGCAGGATCTTTTCTGGTCGACCAGCGTACACGGCGTGTTGCAGCAGCTGCTCGGCCTGCCGGTGCCGCGCTACCGGCACCACCGCCTGATCCTCGATGCGCAGGGCAAGAAGCTCTCGAAGTCGACGCGCGCGACGGCGCTGCGCGCCTTGCGCGCCGACGGCCTCACCGCAGCCGACATACGGCGCCGGATCGGGCCCGACGTATTGCAGCCCGATTGAGCCGAAGTGAGCTGCGCCAATGGTAGCGGCCTGCGCTTGTTGCACGATAGTCGCGCAGGGCGTGTGATTTTTAACCATTTCGCGCTTTTCTCGGTGGGTCGGGCCGGCGCGCGACGATCCTGCTTGCGGCCGCCCGGCCGAGCTTTTTCGCTCAGGACGGCGCAAATGCCTTTGACCCGCTTCACCCCGGCGCTCTCGGTGCGCGCCCGCATCGCGCTGCTGGCATTGATCCCGGTGGTCGGCTTTGGCGCCAACGCCTTGACCTACATGGCGAGCGAGCGGGAGGTGGCGGCGGCGTTCGAGAGCGTGAAGCAGTCGGGCGCGCTCGCCGATTCCAGCCGCGACTTCAAAGCCGCGCTGGCGGCGATGCGCTACAGCGCCAACGAGTTCGCGATGAATGCCTCGCCGGAGCTGATCAACGGCTTCGGCGACGCGCATGCGCTTGCCACCCGCACTCTCGACAGCGTCGAGCCGATGCTCGACCGCGAGGCCGCCAAAGACATTGCCGGTTTGCGCAGCCGTGTCGCGGAAATCAAGGACCGCTTCGGCTACATCACGCGGGCGCAGGAGAAGCTCGGCTTCACCGAAGCGGCCGGCCTCCGCCGCCGCCTGCAGGAGAACGGTTCGGCGATCGAGCGCATCCTCAACGGCGAGCTTTCCGGATTGCAGGAGGCGGACCGCAATGGGCTGGTGGCCTCGCTCTCGGTGCTGCGCCGCTTCGAGGCGGAGTACCGGCTCAGTCGCATGGAACTGCTGCGGGCTGCGTTCGGCGACGAGTACCGCAGGCTGCTCGAACGGCTCGATCGCTTGGACATGGAACCGGGGCTGAAGCAGCAGCTCGGCCGCCAGGTGCGGGCCTATCGCGAGACCTTCGACGCCTGGACCGAAGCCAGCGACGGGATCAAGGCGCTGCTGACGATCATCAGCATGGACAGCCGCGGCATGCTGCCGGCGGCCGACGCTATCATCGCCTCCGCGCAGCAGCGTGAAGAGGGCGCCACCGCCTCGCTGATGCGCTCGCAGCAGCAGACCCGCGCCATCATCGTTGCGGTCGGGATCGCGGTCGTGGGCTTCGGCCTGCTGCTCAGCTGGCTGATCGGACGCAGCATCACGCGCCCGCTCACCGGGCTCGCTCTGGCGATGCAGAAGCTGGCCGAGGGCGACACCTCGATCCGCATCCCCGCCGTCGAGGCGCGCGACGAGCTCGGCCGCATGGCGCGCACCGTCCTGGTGTTCCGCGACAATGCGATGGAACGCGAGCGGCTGGCCGGCCACCGCGAGGACGACACGCGGGAGCGCGAGCGCCGCGGCGAGATCATCTCCGGCACCATCGCACAGTTCGAGCAGTCGGTGGAGAAGGCGCTTGCCAAGCTGCGCGGCGCCTCGCAACGGCTGGACACCGCGTCGTCGGCGCTCAACGGCGCCGCCGATGCCGTGACCGCGGAGGCGCGCTCGGCCGAGCAGCGCGTCGCCGCCACCTCGCACAACGTCGCGTCGGCGGCGAGCTCGGCGGAAGAGCTGTCCGCCTCGATCGGGGCGATCGCGGCGCAAGCCGGAAAATCCACCGAGGTGGCGAGCCGCGCCGTTTCCGAGGCGCGCCGCACCGTCAAGACCATGAGCGATCTCGGCACCGCCGCGACCCGCATCGGCGAGGTCATCGGCCTGATCCAGGCGATCGCCGGGCAGACCAACCTCTTGGCGCTCAACGCCACCATCGAGGCGGCGCGTGCCGGCGAGGCCGGCAAAGGCTTCGCCGTGGTCGCCTCGGAAGTGAAATCGCTGGCCGGCCAGACCGCCAAAGCGACCGAGGAGATCGCCGCGCAGATCGGCGCCATCCAGCACGCAGCCGGCGATGCCGCCGACGCCATCGAGCAGGTCAACGCCATCATCGAGGACATGTCCGGGATCGCGGCGGCGGTGGCGGTCGCGGTCGAGGAACAGAACGTGGCGGTGGGATCGATTGCGCAGGGCGTCAATCTCGCCTCGCTCGACGCCGCCTCCGGCGCCGAGGCGATGAGCCGGGTCGCCGGCCGCAGCCAGGACGCACGCGCAACCGCGGTCGACGTGAAGGCGCTCGCCGAGACCCTCGCGGCCGAAGCCGAGAGCCTCGACCGCGAGGTTCGCCGCTTCCTCGCCGACGTGCGGGCCGCCTGACCGCAGCCGGTAGCGCTCTTGCCAGCCTGGGTGGGTTCGGAGGAGGAAGGCGGCGCGCTCAGCGCTGGATGAGGTCGCGTGCTCCTGCTTCGCCGAAGCCTGTATCTGATAGTCGAGGCGTTCCGCCGCTTCGTTGCCGACGACGGCTGGGCGATCGCCAGCTACATCGCGCTCTCCACCCTGATGGCGGTTTTTCCGTTCCTGCTGGTGCTCACCGCCATCGCCGGCTTCTTCGGTTCCAAGGACCTGGCCGACGAGGGCGCCCGCATCCTGCTGGAGACTTGGCCGGCGCAGGTCGCCGGTCCGATCGCGATCGAGATGCACTACGTGCTGGTGAGCGCGCGCGGCAGCGTGCTGACCATCGGCGCGTTGCTGGCGCTGTTCTTCGCCTCGTCCGGGATCGAGAGCCTGCGCATCGGGCTCAACCGCGCCTATTCGCTGGTCGACCACCGGCGCTGGTGGGTGCTGCGGCTGGAATCGATCGGCTATGTCATCATCGGCGCCTTCGGGCTGTTGGCGCTGTCGTTCCTGGTTTTTCTGGCGCCGCTGATCTGGCGCACCGCGCGGCAGTTGGTGCCGGCGCTGGAGCCGCTCGGCCCCACCATCACGGTGATCCGCTACGCGGTCGCCGGCGCCGTGCTGGTGCTCGCTCTGTTCATCGTGCACCTGTGGCTGCCGGCGGGGCGCCGCAAGGTGCGCGACATCCTGCCGGGCATTGTGGCCACCGTGCTGCTGTGGCTCGCCGCCGGCACGCTGTTCGGCCGCTACCTGGCGGAGTTCGCGTTCACCTATTCGATCTACTACGCCGGCCTCGCCTCGCCGATGATCGCGCTGGTTTTCCTGTATGTGTCGGCCTCGATCTTCATCTACGGGGCCGAGCTCAACCACGTCGTCAAGGAAGCCGCGCGCGAGCCGGAGGAGCCGATCCGGCGTGCCGCCCATCTGCCGATGGATTGACGCCGGCGCCGCGCCATCGGGATTTTGCGCGCCTTTACAAAAGGCTTCTCAGCATGGATTAAGGCGCTAGGATTGTGGAAGCGGTGCGCCGCACCCGCTTCACAAGCCCGCCGGAACGCTCAACCCGACCCGCGACACGAGGCACGACCGTCCATGTC
>DASWSO010000594.1:0-6037 GCA_036402635.1 Xanthobacteraceae bacterium | reverse complement strand
GGTTACACGGCGAACCTGGTCACCGGCGTCTGGCTCGGCAACGACGACAATTCGCCGACACGCAAGACCACCGGCGGCGGGCTGCCGGTCGAGATCTGGAGCCGGTTCATGAAGGTGGCGCACCAGGGCGTGCCGCCGCAGCCGCTGCCCGGGCTGATGGCACCGGCGGCCCCGGTGGCGCCCCCGGCCGCCGTGGTCGCAGCCGCGCCCGGTGCGATGCCGACCGGATCGAGCCGGCCGGTTGCGGCGGAGCCGGTCAGCCTTGACCAGTGGCTGCTGGAAAAGGTGTTCGGCCGCCGCTGACGCCATGTTCCGGACCCGCTGCGCCGCGCCCGGGGCACACTCCCGTTACTCCTTACGCTCTGAGTAGGTCGGCGCCCTTTTCGGCGATCATCAGCACGGTGGCGTTGGTGTTGGTCGACGTGATCGCCGGCATGATCGAGCCATCGATCACGCGCAGCGCATCGAGACCGCGCACCCGCAGCTCGGAATCCACCACCGCGCCGGCATCGTCGCCCATGCGGCAGGTGCCGACCGCGTGGTACACGGTCGAGCCGTTGCGGCGCGCATAGTCGAGCAGCGCCGCGTCGCTTTCGGCCTCCTTCCCGGGCAGCGTTTCGGCCGCGACGTAGCGCCCGAGCGGATCGCTGTGCACCAGTTTCCGTCCGAATCGCAGCCCGGCGACGACCGCGTCGCAATCCGCCTGCTCCTTGAGGAATCCCGGCCGGATGCGCGGCGGCACGCGCGGGTCGGCCGAGCGCGCCGTCACGCTGCCGCGGCTGAGCGGGCGCATCTGCCAGCAGCCGCAGGAGAGCCCGCCCTCCGCTTCGAGCGCGCCCAGCACGCCCGCGCGGAAGCTCGCCGGCGCGATCACGTATTGCACGTCGGGCCCGGAGGAGCGTAGCGAGGTCTGCACATAGGCGCCGACCAGCGCGGCGCTGTAGGTCAGCACGCCGCGCCCGCGCAGCGCGAAGGCGGCAAGCTCGCGCAGCATGCCAAGACCGCGGACGCGCTCGTTGATGGTCGCGATATCCTTGATGCGATAGGTCAACCGAACGACGTAGTGGTCCTGGAAGTTCTTGCCGACGCCCGGCAACGCATGCGCGACCGGAATGCCGAGCGGCGCCAGGTCGTCGGGATCGCCGATGCCGGAGAGCTGCAGCACGTGCGGCGAGCCGATCACGCCGCCGGCGAGCACGGTTTCTCGCGCCGCGCGCACGGTCTCGGTGCGGCCGCCGCGCTCGATCTCGACGCCGACGGCGCGATGTCCCTCCAGCAGCACGCGGCGCACATGCGACTGCGCCAGCACGCGCAGGTTCGGCCGCCGCAACGCGGGTTGCAGGAACGCGGTCGCCGCGCTGGCGCGCAGCCGGCCTTTGCGCGTCTGCTGGTACAGGAAAATCGTACTCGCGTCCGACGGCGCGTTGGCATCGTCACGATAGGCGAGTCCCTGCGCGACACCGGCGGCGATGATCGCTTCGCACAGTTCGGGCGGATCGAGCAGGCGCGCGATGCGAAGCGGCCCTTCGCCGCCGCGCCATTCGTCGCCACCGCCTTCCCAGCTCTCCGAGCGGCGGAAATACGCAAGCGTGTCGGCAAAACTCCAGCCGCGGTTGCCGAGCTGCGCCCAGTGATCGAGATCGCCGGCGAGCGGCCGCACGTAAAGGAGACCATTGATCGCACTCGATCCGCCCAGCCCCTTGCCGCGCGGGAACAGGATCGCGCGATCGCCGGTCGCCGCCTCCGGCTCGGTGCGCAGCTGCCACGACAGCTTCGGGTGATCGAGCAGCCGCAGGAAACCTGCCGGAATGCGCGACAGCGGATGCCGGTTGGCACCGCCCGCTTCCACCAGCACGACGCGCGTGCGCGGATCATCGGTGAGGCGGTTCGCCAGCACGCAGCCGGCCGTGCCGGCTCCGACGATCACATAGTCGGCTTCGTGGAGCATGCGGGACGGTTGGATGCCTGGCTGGAAGTGCGTGCGGGCGGGAGAGGCGTCGCCGCCATGGTGGCGCCTGCGCGGGTGGCCGGCAAGCCGGGGCGTCGAACCGCCGTCCCGTAACAATGTCCGGAATAAAGAACGCATGGCCACCGCCCCGGCGTACACCATCCGCGCCGGTCCCCATTGACGGTGCCGGCTACAAACGTTAAATCGTCAGGAACAGCGCCGATTTGAGCAGCAGCTTGCTGGGCGCTCAACAAATGCAGCTAAAGCGCGGGGGTAGCCCCGACGCCAGCTGATGGCGGGCTTGCCCGCCTCCATCCCACCCGCGCGTCCGCTTTATAGAACGCGGCCGGCGCGCGAAACATGGAGGTCATCATGACCCATCTGTCTCGCCGAACCCTGCTCGCCTCCGCGCTGTTCGCCGGTCTCGCGCCCGCGACCGCCGTCTTCGCCGCCGACAAGCCGAAGACCATCAGCATCGATTGGGCGACCTACAACCCGGTCTCCATGGTGCTGAAGGAGAAAGGCCTCCTGGAGAAGGAATTCGCCAAGGACGGCATCACGATCCGCTGGGTGCAGACGCTCGGCTCCAACAAGGCGCTGGAATTCCTCAATGCCGGCTCGATCGATTTCGGCTCCACCGCCGGCTCCGCCGCGCTGGTCGCCAAGATCAACGGCAATCCGATCAAGTCGATCTACGTCTATTCGCGCCCCGAATGGACCGCGCTGGTCACCAAGGACCCGAACATCACCAAGGTCGCGGACCTCAAGGGCAAGCGCGTCGCCGTGACGCGCGGCACCGACCCGCACATCTTCCTGGTGCGCGCGCTGCTCGATGCCGGCCTGACCGAGAAGGACATCACGCCCGTGCTGCTGCAGCATCCGGATGGCAAGACCGCGCTCATCCGCGGCGACGTGCAGGCCTGGGCGGGCCTCGACCCGATGATGGCGCAGGCGGAAGTGGAGGACGGCGCCAAGCTGTTCTTCCGCAAGCCGGAGGCCAACACGTGGGGCATCCTCAACGTGCGCGAGGCGTTCCTGAAGGATCACCCCGATCTGGTGCAGCGCGTGCTCGCGGTCTACGAGGAGGCGCGCAAGTTCTCGCTCGCCAATTACGACGAGGTGAAGCGCGTGTTCATCGCCGCCACCAAGCTGCCGGACGCCGTGGTCGACAAGCAGCTGAAAGAGCGCACCGAGCTCACCCATTCGAAGATCGGCGCACCGCAGCGCGAGTCGATCCTCGCCGCCGGGCTCGCCTTGCAGCAGGCCGGCGTGATCCCCGCCAATGTCGACGTGAAGGCAACCGTCGACGCGCTGATCGACGACCGCGTGCCGCTGACGAACTGAGGCGCATCGTCCCGCCAGCCGGGATCAATCCCCCCTCTCCCGCAAAGGGAGAGGGATTTGCCGCCGCGGTCAGTGCGGTGAGCCATCAACGGCGGTGCTGTTCGCGCGGCATTCGGGAAGCGATTGCGGCGCGCTGCGGCTGTTGCATTCCAGGCGCCGCTTATGTCTTTTGTGCCCATGACATTGACGGTCGAGCAGCCGGCGATCGAACCCGCCGCCAGCGAGCGCGCGCCGAACCGCGCGGGCCGTTGGGCGCGGCCGGCGCTCGGGCTGCTGCTGCCGGTCGGCACTGCGCTCGCTTGGGAGCTGGCGGTGCGTGCCGGCCTCTCGGACGGGCGGCTGATGCCGCCGCCGTCGCGCATCTACGAGGAGTTCGCCGAGCTGGCGCGCGCCGGCGAGCTGCAGCGCCATGTGCTGGCGACGCTGGCGCGGGTTTCGGTCGGGTTCGCTCTCGGCACCGTTGCCGGCACGCTGCTGGGTGCGCTCAGCGGCTACTCGGTGCTGATGCGGCGGCTGGTGGACCCGACCGTGCAAGGCCTGCGCGCGGTGCCGTCGATCGCCTGGATCCCGTTGTTCATCCTGTGGCTCGGAATCTTCGAGACCTCGAAGGTGGCGCTGATCGCGGTCGGCGTGTTCTTTCCGGTTTATCTCGGCCTGATGGGTGCGATCCTGGATGTCGACCGCAAGATCGTCGAAGTCGGCCGCATCTTTCGCCTGTCCGGACCCGCGCTGGTGCGGCGTATCCTGATGCCGGCGGTGCTGCCGGCCTACGTGCTGGCGCTGCGCTCGGGCCTCGGCCTCGGCTGGATGTTCGTGATCGCGGCGGAGTTCATGGGCGCGTCGGAAGGGCTCGGCTACCTGCTGATCGATGGCCAGCAGCTCGGCAAGCCGGCCGAGATCGTCGCCGCGATCCTTGCTTTCGCCGTGCTCGGCAAAGCGTCGGACGCGCTGCTTGCCGCGGTCGCCGCCCCGTTCCTGCGCTGGCAGGACGCCTACGGAGCACGCTCGTGATCGATCACCGCGTGCCCGCATGCTGAGCCTCGATCACGTCGGCAAGACCTATCCGAACGGCGTCCGCGCGCTCGACGCCGTGTCGCTGACCGTGCAGCCCGGAGAAATCGTCGCCATCGTCGGCGGGTCCGGCTGCGGCAAGTCGACGCTGTTGCGGCTTGTCTCCGGGCTCGACAATCCGACGCAGGGCGCGGTCGTGCTCGACGGGCTGCGCATCCTCACGCCGCACGAGCGCATCGGCATCGTTTTCCAGGAGCCGCGGCTGCTTCCGTGGCTCACGGTCGCCGGCAATGTCGGGTTCGGCCTCGCCGAGGGCACGAGGGCGGAGCGCGCCGCGCGCGTCGCTGACGCGCTGGCGCGCGTCGATCTCACCGAGAAGGCGAACGTCTGGCCGCGCGAATTGTCCGGCGGGCAGGCGCAACGCGTCGCCATCGCGCGCGCGCTGGTGCCGCGGCCGGAGGTGCTGCTGCTGGATGAGCCGTTCTCGTCGCTCGATGCGTTCACCCGCGCCGACCTGCAGGATCACCTGCTGTCGCTGTGGACCGACCTGCGCCCGACGCTGATCGTCGTTACCCACGACGTCGACGAATCGGTGGTGCTGGCCGACCGCATCGTGGTGATGAAGCCGCGGCCGGGACGCCTGTTCGCGGAGATCGAGGCCGACCTGCCGCGCCCGCGCGACCGCCAGTCGGCGGCGTTCGATTTCGTCAAGCGCCGCGTGCTGGCGGCGCTCGACCGCTCGCTCGAGCGCAGCGCCGTCACCGACGACGGCGAGACCAAGACCGCCGCCGGCGCCGCCATGTGGTGGTGATTTCTACGCCTGGGAATTGAAATACACCGGCGTCATCCTCCGCGCAGGCGGACGATCCAGTCAACGCAGCCGTGCATGAGTCTCGCCGCCGGTGATTACTCGGGTCCCCGCTTGCGCGAGGACGACACCTGAAGTTACGCGAGGCAGCTCTCAAAACCCTTGCGGATGCGGTCCTCGGGCAGGTTGCGCCCGATGAACACGATGCGGCTCTCGCGCTTCTCGTCGGCGCGCCAGTCGCGCTGGTGGTCGCCGTCCAGCATCATGTGCACGCCCTGGAAGACGAAGCGCTGCGGATCGTCCTTGAACGCGAGGATGCCCTTGCTGCGCAGGATGCTCTGACCGTCTTTGGCGACGAGGTCCTGCACCCATGGAAAAAACTTGTCGGGGTCGAGCGGGGTCTCGGTCTTGAGCGAGACCGACTGCATGTCCTCGTCGTGGTAGTGCTTGAGCCCATGCGTGTGCGTATGGCCATTGCCATGCGCATGGTCGTGATCGTGCCCATGCTGGTGATGATCATGGTCGTGACCGGGCGCGTCCTCGGTCTGCAGAAAGCTCGGCTCGATGTCGAGGATGCGGCCAAGGTCGAAGGCGTTGCGGCCGAGCACCTCGTTGAGCGGGATCGCGCAGCGCTCGGTGCGATGGAGCTTGGCATAAGGATTGATCGCGTGGATGCGCCGCTCCACCTCGCGCAGCTCCTCGGGCGAGACCAGATCGGTCTTGTTGATGATGATCACGTCGGCGAAGGCGATCTGGTTCTTCGCTTCCGGGGTGTCGCCGAGCCGGTCCTGCAGCCACCTGGCGTCCGCGACCGTCACCACCGCGTCGAGCCTGGTCTTCGCCCCCACGGTCTCGTCGACGAAGAAGGTCTGCGCCACCGGCGCCGGGTCGGCGAGCCCGGTGGTCTCGACGATGATGGCGTCGAA
>DASWSO010000593.1:0-3571 GCA_036402635.1 Xanthobacteraceae bacterium | reverse complement strand
GTAGTCGACACCGCGCGCCACCGCCGGATGATCGACCTGACCGGCCGCCATCAGTCCGAGCAGTGCCCAGGCGGTCTGTGAGGACGTGCTCGGCGCCGGCTCGTAGCCGCGATAGTCGAGCTTGTAGCTGGCGCCGTCCTCGCCCCAGCCGCCGTCGGCATTCTGGATCGCCACCAGCCACTCGGCCGCCTTGCTGATGAGCGGCTCGCCGTGATCGACGCCGGCGGCGTTGAGCGCGCACAGCACCGACCAGGTGCCGTAAATGTAGTTCATGCCCCAACGGCCGTACCAGCTGCCGTCGGCGAGTTGCGTGCGCCGCAGATACTCGATCGCCTGCGTCATCGCCGGGCTTGTTTTGGCGCTTTCGCCGAGCTGCGCCAGCATCGACAGGCAGCGCGCCGTCACGTCCTCGGTCGGCGGATCGAGCAGCGCGCCATGGTCGGCGAATGGGATGTTGTTGAGGTAATAATAGGTGTTGTCGGCGTCGAACGCGGCCCAGCCGCCGTCCTTGCTCTGCAGGCCGCCGACCCATTCGCGCGCCCGCGCGATCGCCGGATCGTAGGGGCGTCCAGGCAGCTCCTTCTGCGCGCGATCCATCGCCATCACCACGACGGCGGTATCGTCGAGATCGGGGTAATGCGCATTGGAGTATTGGAACGCCCAGCCGCCGGGACGCACGTCCGGCCGCGCCTCGGCCCAGTCGCCTTTCACGTCGAGCACCTGCAACGGCCGCAGCCATTCGAGCCCCCTGCCCGCCTGCGCGACCGCATGCTCGTCGCCCACTTCCAACAGCGCGTGGCAGGTGAGCGCGGTGTCCCACACCGGCGAGACGCACGGCTGGCAGTAGGCCTCGTCGTCCTTGATCACCAAAAGCTTCTCGATCGAGTTGCGCGCCGCGACGACGTCCGGGTGATCCTTCGGATAGCCGAGCACGTCGAACATCATCACGGTGTTGGCCATCGCCGGGAAAATGGCGCCGAGCCCGTCCTCGCCGTTGAGGCGCTCGCGCACGAACGCCACCGCCTTGTCGATCGCGCGCTTGCGGATGCGCTTCGGGAAATACGGCTCGGCGACGCGCAGCACCGCGTCGATGCTGCTGAAGAAGGTGAACCAGGACTGCTTCTGGTGCGGCGCCTTGACGGGCGGACCGATCGTCTGCGGCCGCTCCACGAACAATTCGTCGATGCCGACGCCCTTCGGATTGCGCGCGCGCGGCTTCAACGCCATCAGCACGAACAGCGGCACCATCACGGTGCGGGCCCAGTACGACGTCTTGATGATGTGGAACGGGAACCAGCGCGGCAGCAGCATCACTTCCACCGGGATCACCGGGATGCTGCGCCAGCTGAGCACGCCGTAGAGCGACAGCAGGATGCGGGTGAACACGTTGGACTTGGCGGCGCCGCCGCGCGCCAGGATCGTTTCGCGCGCCCGTCGCATATGCGGTGCGTCGACGGGATCGCCGATCATCTTCAGCGCGAAATAGGCCTTCACGCTGGCGCTCATGTCGAAGGCACCGGCATGAAACAGCGGCCAGCCGCCGTGCTCCCCCTGGGTGCGGCGCAGGTAGACGGCGATCTTGGCTTCCAGCTCCGCGTCGACCGGCTCGGCGAGATAGTGCCGCAGCAGCACGTATTCGGCCGGAATGGTGGCGTCCGCTTCCAGCTCGAACACCCAATGGCCGTCGTCCCGCTGCATCTCCAGCAGCGAGCGCGTGGCAGACGCGATCGCCTGCTCGAGCTTGCGGGTGTCGGCGAGCGGCAGCGCGGCAACGGCTTTGGTCTTGAGCAGTTCGTCGGTGGTCATCAGGATCCGTCAGGTCAACAATTCGGCAGCGCGGAAGCCCGAGCGGATCGAGCCTTCGATGGTCGCCGGCAGCCCCGTAGCAGTCCAGTCGCCGGCAAGGAAGAGGTTGCGCCAGGCGGTCTCGGCTCCCGGGCGGCGGGCATTCTGCTGCGGCGTGGCCGCGAAGGTGGCGCGGCGCTCGCGCACGATCTGCCAGCGCGGCAGGTCGCCACTAGCACCGGTGACGGCGCAGACTTCCTTCCAGATCGTGTTCGCGAGCTGCTCGCGCGGCTCGTTCAGCAGCCGGTCGCCGCTGCTGATGGTGACCGAAAGCCGTCCCTCGAACGCGAAGATCCACTCGGTGGTGGCGTTGATGACGCCGATGATGGGAGGGCAGCCGGCGGGCGGATCGACGCGGAAATGCCCGTTCACGATGGCGCGGAACTCGGTCGGAACCGTGAGCTCCGGAAGCAGCGAAGCCGCCGCATAGGGCGGCACCGCCAGCACCACGGCATCCTCTGCTCCGAGCGCGATCTGCTCGCTGCCGAAATCCAGCGATGCGATGCGCCCGCCTTCGAAACCGAATCCGCGCAGCTCATGGCTCAGCTGCACGCTGGCACCGCGCTGCTGCAAATATTCGATCGCCGGCTCGATGAAGGCGGTGCTCAATCCCTGCCGCGCGATCAGCGGGCGGCAGGCGAGACCGCCGGCCGCCAGCGTCTCGCGCACAATCTCACTGGCGAGCGCCGCAGATCCCTCGCGCGGATCGATGTTGAGCGCCGCCAGCAGCAGCGGCTGCATCAGCCGCTGGTAAAGCGCTCCGTTGCAGGGGACGACATCGCAGACCGTCTTGTCGCCGGACGCCCACAGCAGCGGCGCGTAGCGCGCGTAATCGAGTGCGCGCGTGCCGGGCACCCCGTCGTTGGCATTGAGCACCCACCAGGGCAGCCGCCCGTCGCTTAAGCGGAGCGTCCAGCGCTCGCCGCTGGCGAGATCGGCGAACGGGAACTCGGCATGCGCGGGTCCGACCAGGCGGTCCTCGGTCCCGACGGTCTGCAGGAAAGACAATGCCGCCTTGTTGCCGGAGAGCACGAGGTGGTTGCCGTTGTCGATGACGAGGCCGGTGGCCGCGTCATAGTACGAGCGACAGCGCCCGCCGGGCTGCCCGGCGGCCTCATGCACGGCTACCTTGGCGCTGTCGGCGAGCCGGATCGCCGCCGCCAGCCCCGAGAGGCCGGCGCCGATGACGTGGACGGTGCGGGCCATCAGAAGAATGCGCCTCGCAGCACCAGCCAGGCGAGCCGCGGCTTGCCGAGGCGCACGCGCTCGCGCGGCGGAGCCCAGCCGCGCGCCACCATGCCGTCCAGCATGGCACGGTAGACGTTGCCCATGATCTGCGGCGCGCGCACGATCTTGCGCGGCCATCGCCCCATCACGATTTGCGCCTGCTCGAAATGCTCGCGCGCGCGCTCGACCACCGGCTCGCAGACTTTCCCGATCGCCGGATGCGCGATCACGGGGTCGGGATCGGTGCTGGAAATACCCGCGGCGTGCAGTGCCTCATACGGCAGGTAAAGCCGGCCGATCCCGGCGTCCTCGTCGATGTCGCGCAGGATGTTGGTGAGCTGCAACGCGCGGCCGAGATGATGGGCGAGCAGCCTGCCGTCGCTCTCGTTCATGCCGAAGACGCGAACCGACAGCCGCCCGACCGCACTGGCGACCCGGTCGCAGTAGAGATCGAGGGTCGCGAAATCGGGCGCGCGAATGTCCTCGAGCGCGTCCATCT
>DASWSO010000592.1:0-3256 GCA_036402635.1 Xanthobacteraceae bacterium | reverse complement strand
GGCGAGGATGTCCTGCGGCCGGCACGCGGTGACTATTTCTCCCGCCGGGGCGAAGACGAGTTCGCCGTGCGGTTCCATCTCCACCCGGCCGTGCAGGCGAGCCGCCTCACGCACCGCAACGGTGCGATGCTGATGCTGCCGAATCGCGAGGTGTGGATCTTCGAGGCCCATGACCATAAGGCCGAGCTGGAGGAGAGCGTGTACCTCGCCGGACCGCACGGTCCCCGCGCCACGGTGCAGCTGGTGATCCACGGTCACGCCCGCGACACCGCGCGGGTGCAATGGAGCTTCGTGCGCGCCGACCCGAACGAGACCGGCGCAAACCGGCCGCCGGAGGAGCCCGAACTGCCGCTCTGACGACCGGAAACGGTGTCCTACCGGGTCAACAGTTCGCCAATGCCAATCGCGATGACGATGACGATGACGAACAGCGCGAAGAAGATCGCGAACAGGATCTTGGCGACGCGCCCCGCCGCGGTCGAGATATTGGTGAAGCCGAGCGCGCCCGCGATCAGCGAGATCACGAGAAAGATAATGGCCCATTTGAGCATGCGGGTCTCCGTCGGGCTTCCGCCTCCGCCGTTGCAGACAACCGCAGCCGCCGCGCCGGGTTCCCGAAACGGAGCACCCGAGCGTACCGGGGCCGCTCCGGACGTTGCATCCAAACCGCAGCTCGGCCCATAGAGGTAGGCAGGCAGACGAGCGGACCCGAGGCGTGACACATGAGTGCGGTTCTCACCGACGAGCAACTGCTCATCCAGAAGACCGCGCGGGATTTCGCCCTCAAGGAGGTGCTGCCGGTCGCCAACGAATATGACCCGGCGCACAAGGACATGCCGGCCGCGCTGCTGGAGCGTGCGGCCGAGCTTGGCTTCTTCGCGCTGCGGATCCCGGAGGAGTACGGCGGCCTCGGTCTTGGTTGCCTGGAATACTGCCTGGTGACCGAGGAGCTGAGCCGCGCCTGGATGAGCGTGGGCTCCATCATCCGTCCGATGATCGGCATGCAGGCGCTTTCGGATGCCCAGAAGCAGAAGTACCTGCCACGCATGGCGAGCGGCGAGGCGCTCGGCGCCTTCGCGTTTTCCGAGCCGAACGCCGGATCGGACCTGTCCAACATCAGCTGCCGCGCGCGCCGCGATGGCGACCATTGGGTGATCACCGGCAACAAATACTGGTGCACGTTCGCGGACGGCGCCGATTACATCATGCTGCTGGCCCGCACCGGCGCCGAGGACGAGCGCCGCCACCGCGGCATCAGCGCCTTCATCATCGACAAGCCGCGCGGCCTCCTCCCCGAAGGCGTGAGCGGTGCGCCGATCCCGAAGATCGGCTATTTCGGGTGGAAGACCTGGGAGCTGTCGTTCGACGGCTGCCGCGTGCCGGCGGAGAACATGCTGGGCGAGGAAGGCAAGGGCTTCTATGTCGCCACCAGCGGGCTCGAAGTGGCCCGTGCCCACACCGCCGCCCGCGCGCTCGGACTGGCCCGCGGCGCGCTCGAGGATGCGCTCGCCTACGCCAAGGAGCGGGTGCAGTTCGGCCGTCCCTTAAGCGACTTCCAGGCGATCCGGTTCAAGCTCGCCGGCATGGCGACCGAGGTGGAGGCCGCCCGGCAGTTGCTCTACGCCGTCTGCCAGATGATCGACACCGGCCGCCGCTGCGACATGGAGGCCGCGATGGCCAAGCTGCATGCCACCGAGATGGCGGAGCGCGTGACCAGCGAAGCCCTGCAAATCCATGGCGGGGCCGGCTACACCACCCTGCATGCCGTCGAGCGCTACTGGCGTGACGCCCGGCTCACCAAGATTTTCGAGGGCACATCCGAGATTCAGATGCGCATCATCGCCGACCATCTGCTCGGCCGGGAAGCGCGCTGAACGGTTTGCGCTGCACGAACCGGGGGTTGCACTCAGGCGCGCACACGCTATTGTGACCGATCGATCCCGCGCAAATTAACCAGCTTTCAACTAAAAAGCATCGCAACCGCGCGCGGGCGTTGCAATTGTAAGTATAGTCGGCGGGGCGGCGGCCCGCATGGAATAGGCGCCGAAGAATCGGCGCAGCGAATAACATCAAAAACTCTCGGGAGGAGATCGATGTTTCGCGAATTCGCGTCGTGCCTCGGCGGAGGCGTGGCTGCGGCTCTGCTTTTGGGCATTGCCGGCCCTGCAGGTGCCGCGTGGGAGCCGAACCGGCCGGTGGAACTGGTCGTTCCGGCCGGCACCGGCGGCGGCGCCGACCAGATGGCCCGCACGATCCAGGGCATCATCAGCAAGCACGGCCTGATGAAGCAGTCGATGGTGGTGATCAACAAGGCGGGTGGCGCCGGCGGCGAGGGCTTCCTCGACGTCAAAGGCTCGGCGCGCAACCCGCACAAGCTGGTGATCACGCTGTCCAATTTGTTCACCACGCCGCTTGGCACCGGCATTCCGTTCAGCTGGAAGGATCTCACCCCGGTCGCCATGATGGCGCTCGACGAGTTCGTGCTGTGGGTGAACGCGGACGCGCCCTACCAGAGCCCGAAGGAATACCTGCAGGCGGTGCAGGCGGCTCCTCCGGGCCAGTTCAAGATGGGCGGCACCGGCTCGAAGCAGGAAGACCAGATCATCACGGTCGCGCTGGAGAAGGCTGCCGGCGTCAAGTTCACCTACATCCCGTATCGCGGCGGCGGCGAGGTGGCGGTGCAGCTGGTCGGCCAACACGTCAACTCGACCGTCAACAACCCGATCGAGGCCGTGGCGCAATGGCGCGGCAACACCGTGCGGCCGCTCTGCGTGTTCGACGGCAAGCCGCTCGACTATCAGGACAAGATCGCGGGCGACAAGGCGTGGAGCGACATTCCGACCTGCAAGTCGCAGGGCCTCGACATCGAGTACCTGATGCTGCGCGGCATCTTCATGCCGCCCGGCGTGACACCCGAGCAGGTGACCTTCTACGTCGACCTTCTGGGCAAGGTGCGGGAGACGCCGGAGTGGAAGTCGTTGATGAAGGACGGCGCCTTCAATCAGAGCTTCATGACCGGCGCCGACTTCGCCAAGTGGGTCGAGAACGAAGAAAAGCGCCACCGCGAACTGATGAAAGACGCCGGTTTTCTCGCCACCAATTGAGGCTGGTGCTCGCCCCGCACGTGACCTGCTGAAGCCTCAAGGCCGACGATGACCGATCTTCCCTCGGAAAGCGACGCGGGCCCGTCGCAGCGCGCCGTCGAGATCGGCGTCGCGCTGTTCGTCTGCGGGCTGGCGGCGATCGTGATCGTCGG
>DASWSO010000591.1:0-9338 GCA_036402635.1 Xanthobacteraceae bacterium | reverse complement strand
TCGGGGGCGCCGGCGATGCGCGCCAGCACGAGATGCACGATGTTGTCGGCGAGGTCGTGCTCGCCGGCCGAGATGAATATCTTGGTGCCGCTGATCCGGTAGCTGCCGTCCGCCTGCGGCACCGCCTTGGTGCGCAACAGGCCGAGATCGGTGCCGCAATGCGGCTCCGTGAGGTTCATAGTGCCGGTCCATTCACCGGCCAGCATCTTGGGAAGGAAGCTCTGTTTCTGCTCCGCCGTGCCGTGCGCCAGGAGGGCGGCGATGGCACCCTGCGTCAGGCCCGGATACATCGCGAACGCCATGTTGGCAGAGCAGAGGAATTCGTTGACCAGCGTGGTCATCGTCTCCGGCAGCCCCTGGCCACCGTACTCGGCCGGAGCCGAGATGCCGATCCAGCCACCCGCGCGGAATCGGTCGTAGGCTTGCTTGAACCCTGTCGGCGTGGTCACGCGGCCGTCCGGGTGGTGCGTGCAGCCTTCGACGTCACCGACGCGGTTAAGCGGTTGAACCACCTCTTCGCAGAAGTTCGCCGCCTCGCCGAGCACGGCCTCGATCACATCGGGCGAAGCATCGGCAAACCCCGGAAGAGTATTGTGGCGCTCGATCGGAAAGACGTCGCGCAGAAGAAACATGACATCGTCGACCGGGGCCTTGTAGGTCGGCATCAGCGCTGCTCCCGCTCTTCTGGCCGGTTGGCGCTGCGTTCGCGTAACGCCAGCATGCCGGCCATCATCTTGCGCGCATGGGCGAGTTCGGCGATCGCATTGTCGATCTCCTGCTTCTGCCGTTCCAGCCGCGCCAGGCGTTCGCCGAACTTGTCATAGGCGACTTTCAGCTGCGTCGCCTGCCGGTCGCCGAGATCATAGAGGTCGAGCATCTCGCGGATTTCGTCGAGCGAGAAGCCGACCGAGCGCCCCATCAGCACATAGCGCAGACGCGCCCGGTCGCGGCGGCCGTAAAGCCGCTCCTGCCCGCGCCGCAATGGACTGACCAGCCCCTTCTCCTCGTAGAAGCGCAAGGTGCGGGCGGTCACCTGGAACTCGCGGCAGAGCTCGCGGATCGTCGCTCGCACCTCCGCGGCGGCCGCGCGCGCCGTCGCGGCCTGCGTGACTGCCCCGTCGAGCAAATCTGGCGTCATAATGCGAACGGTGGATTACGTTGACGTCAGCGTCAAGCGTCATGAATGCCACAGTGCGCCTCCGCGTCCCACGGCAAAAGTCGATTGCGAGGCTGGAGTCACACTTCTTAACGGGTTGTTTACCTTGAATAGAAAAAGTCGGGGGCGAGGACCAACGGCCGTGCGTGTCCCGCGTCGGAATCGGCTTGTTCCTCATCGGCGCCAGATTTGGGTCTGTAAGCATGCCATCCGATGAACTCGACAGCTTCGAGACGCGCGCCACCGGACGAGCGGCAGGCGGCGAACCCGCGACGCGCAACGATGCCACGACGATCGCGGTGTTGCAGCAGCGCCTCGACGATCTTTCCGCGCAACTGGGCCGGCTGACCCGCGGGCCGGCCGAGGAAGCGCCGCCGGCCCGTTCGCGTCTCAACGATGAGGACGTGAACGCCACGCTGCGCGCGATCGAGAGCAGACTCTCGGCTCTCGGAAAGCCCCAATCTGCACAGCCGAACCCAATGCACCAGCTCTCCGAGGCGCTGATGCGGGTAGACAATCGGCTGGACCGGCTGGTCAGCGAAGGCCGCAGCGCGACCAACGAACTGGAGCGCCGCATCGCTTCGGTCGATCGTGCGCTCGACCGTCTCGGCCACGACCGCGCCGAATCGACGCTGCGCGACGACACCAGGGCGCGCATGAACGCGGCCGGCAATTGGGCCGGCAGCTTCGACCTCGCAGTCGAGGAAATCCTCGAGCGCCAGCGCACCCTCGATGCTGACCCGGAAGCTCCGGGCGCGGAGTGGCCGGCGCCGCAGCCGCGGCGGCAGCCGCCGTCGAACACGCCCGATGTTTCCGGCTCGCAATTCTCCGCGCTGCAGAACCAGTTGCGTGCACTGACCGACGAGTTGCACACCTTTCGGCGCCCCGGTGGGTTCGAAGACGCCGTGCGTGGCTTGCGCGAAGAGTTGGCCGAGGTCGGCCGCGCGCTCGCTGAAGCGGCGCCACGGGGCGCGCTGCAGGCGCTCGAAGCGGAAGTGCGTGCGCTCGCCTCGCGACTCGATCACAGCCGTGAGTCTGGCGAATCGCCCGCTCTGGCCGGCTTGGAAGAAAGCCTTGCGGAAATCCGCGAGACGCTCCGTGCCTTCGCCCCGGCCGAGAGTCTCGCCGCCTTCCGTGAGGAGGTGCGCGCCCTCGACCGTCGTATCGAAATGGTCGGCCAGCACGGCGCCGACAGCGACGCGCTGCTGCAACTCGGCCGGTCGGTGGCCGAACTGCGCGACATCGCCTCGCAGACTGCTTCAAGCGCGGCGCTCGGCGTGCTGAACGCAAAGGTCGAACAGCTGAGCGAGAGGCTCGAACGGGTTTCCGGCCCTGCCAGTTTCGACAATGAGATCCTGACGACCCTCGATCGTCGTTTCGAGACGCTTGCGGCGGATCTGCAGGCCCTCGGTCCCGCGGCCCGGGCTGCCATCCCGGACAATCTCGTCTCGGTCGTGGAGGCGCTCGCAGCGAAGCTCGACCGGCTCGAGCTCAGCGGTGACAGCACGCCCACGCTGGATGCCATCGCCGCCCAGATGGGGCGCTTGAGCGAACGGCTGGAGGCGTCGCCACCGGGGACCGCGAACCTGGAGCACATGGAGCGCAGCTTCGCCAATCTGCTGGATCGGTTGGATGGCCTGCGTGAGGAGGCCGTGGCGGCTGCAGAGAATGCGGCCCGGGCGATGGTCAGCCGCGGCGGTGCGGGCGGCGTCATCGTGGATTCCCTCAAGCAGGATATCGATTCGCTCCGCGAAACGCAGGCGCAGAGCGAGCGCCGGACGCAAGACACGCTTGAGGCGGTGCACGACACGCTGGAACGGCTGGTCGACCGGCTCGCCAATCTCGAAGGCGATCTGCGCGGGCCGGATGCGGCACCGATGTCCGGCGGACACGGACTGCGGCTCCGCGAGCACGCATACCAAAACTCGATCGTCCCCGACGAGAGCCCGCCGGAAGCGCCGCGACGCGAGACCCGGATAGGTTCTGGCGCGGCGACCGTTGTCGCCGAGCGGCGGCCGATCGATCCTTCGCTCCCGGCCGATCATCCGCTCGAACCCGGTGCGGTACGCAATCGGGCTTCGGGAAATGCGGCCGACCGGATCGCCGCCTCTGAGGCCGCGCTCGGAGCTGCGAAACCCGCTCCCGACCAGGACGCCAAGGCCAACTTCATCGCCGCGGCTCGGCGCGCCGCGCAAGCTGCCGCCAACATGTCGCCGCCGCCCGACAGCGAGGCTGCGGCCTCCGAATCATCGGCGTTCGGGGCCATGGCGCAGGCCCTGTCGCGCCGGCGTCCCTTGCTGCTCGGCCTCGCCATCCTGGCGATTGCCGGCACGCTGCATCTTGTCGTGAATGTCTGGGCGGTCGGCGACACGAAGCGCGCTCAATCGGCGCGGCCGGCGGCTGACACCTGGAATGCGGTCGCCTCCATATTCGGTCAGGCCAAACCGCCAGCGTCGCAACCCGGGGCAGCCTCGGATGGCGCCCCGAACGCCACCGCGACGGCTCCGGCAAGCGAGCCGCCCGTCAAGACCGATACTGCCAAAGCCGGCGAGCGCGATCCCGTCTCCGAAGCCAACGCCACCCCGGACTCCGTCGAAGCACCGGCCGGGGCGGCCCGCGTGCCCGCCGATGCCGCTCTCGCCGTGGCAGCTATTTCGGCCGCGCCGGCAACGGCGCCGACAGTCAGTCCCGGCGCGCCGGCGGCTGCCAGCCCGACGATCCCCGCGGCCAGCACGACATCGGCTTCAGTGCCGTTGCCGAGCGCGACTGCCGGCGTCAGCCCGCTCACCATCGCGTCGATGCAACTGCCCGGCCGCGACACCACCGGAGCGATCGGTCGGTCCGGCGCGGCCGGTCGAAAGGGCGATGTCGCCGGTATGCCGCTCGCCATCACGCCGGCCGGGGCGCCGCAAGGCGCCAACGCCATTCCGGCAGGGCTGCGTGCTGCTGCCGCCGCGGGCAATCCGGCGGCCGAATTCGAACTCGGTGCGCGCTATGCGGAAGGGCGCGGCGTACAGCCCAATTTGGAAGAAGCTGCACGCTGGTTCGAGCGCGCTGCGAACCGCGAGCTCGCGCCGGCCCAGTACCGTCTCGGCAGCCTCTACGAGAAGGGGCAGGGGGTCAAAAAGGACATCGAGCAGGCGCGGAGGCTCTACCGTGCCGCCGCCGAGAAGGGCAACGGCAAGGCGATGCACAACCTTGCGGTCCTGTATGCCGAGGGTATCGACGGCAAGCCCGACTTCACGCAAGCGTCGCGATGGTTCCGCCCCGCGGCCCAGCGCGGCATCGCCGACAGCCAGTACAATCTGGGCATTCTTCATGCCCGTGGCCTGGGCGTCGAACAGAACCTCAGCGAGGCTTACAAATGGTTTGCGCTCGCGGCTCAACAAGGCGATGTCGATGCCGGCAAGAAGCGGGATGAGATCGGCGGCCGGCTCGATCAGCGGCTGATGGCCGCCGCAACGGTTGCGGTACAGACATTCACGGCCGAGCCGCAGCCGGAGGAGGCGATCGCGGTGAAAGCGCCGGCCGGCGGCTGGGATGCGCCGGCGCAAGCACAGCCTGCATCGCCGAAACCGAAGACCGCTGCGCCGCGGCGGGTGGGACCATAAACCGCACCCGCGCGGCGCCAACGCAAGCGTCGCCGTGCTGCTAGCGTCAGATGGATCCGAATTGCCTTGCTAGCGCCGCATAGAGGCCGGCAAGCGTAGTTCGGCTTGAACTCGACGACCCGTGCCGGTCTTCCGCGCACGGCCGCTGCCTTTATCCCTCGTGCCTTGTGCCGCAGTCCGGCGGATCCCGGCGTGCAGATTTACCTTCCGATCGCCGACCTGTCTGTGAACGTCTTTGTCATCCTCGGGATGGGACTGGCGGTCGGCTTCCTGTCGGGCATGTTCGGGATCGGCGGCGGCTTCCTGCTGACGCCGCTGCTGATCTTCCTCGGCATCTCGCCGGCCGTCGCGGTCGCCAGCGTGTCGAGCCACATCGCCGCATCGTCATTCTCGGGCGTGTTCGCATACTGGCGGCGCAAGGCGCTGGATCTCCCGCTCGCCGCGATGCTGCTGGCGGGCGGTCTGCTCGGTACCGCCGCCGGCGTGTGGCTGATCTCGTTGCTGCGCGCGGCCGGCCAGCTCGACCTCACGATCAGCCTTTCCTACGTGACTCTGCTCAGCATCATCGGCGCCATGATGATCGCCGAGAGCGCGCAGGCGATGCTGCGCGCCCGCAGCGGCAAGCGGGCCGAGCGCCGTCGCCCCGGCAGCCACACCTGGTTTCACGGCCTGCCGCTGAAGCTGCGGTTCAAGCAGTCCCGCATCTATGTCTCGGTGATCCCGGTCTGGACCATCGGCTTCGTGATCGGCTTCCTCGGCGCCGTCATGGGCATCGGCGGCGGATTCATCCTGGTCCCGGCGTTGATCTACCTGATGCGGGTACCGACCAGCGTGGTGATCGGAACCGCGATGGTGGTGACGCTGGTGACGATGGCGTCGGCGACCGTCTTGCATGCGGCGACCAACATGTCGGTCGATGCGGTGCTCGCCCTCATTCTGATGGTTGGAGGCGTGATCGGCGCCCAGTTCGGGGCGCGTGCCGGTCAGACCATCCGGGCCGAACAATTGCGCATGCTGCTCGGCCTGATCGTACTGATGGTCGGGCTCCGCTTCGCGATCGGGCTGGTGGTGCAGCCGGACGACCTGTTCAGCATCCAGCCGCTCGAGCCGCTGCCATGAGCACCCGCCGGATCATCGCCGTGCTGTTCGCGCTGATCGCATCCGCCACGAGCGCGCGGGCGGAACGGCTGGTGATCTCGTTGTCGACCCATCAGGTGGCGATCACCTCGAGCTTCACGGGGGTCGACCTGACGCTGTTCGGTGCGATCGAGCCGGACGCCGCTTCGGTCGGCCGCGTCGGCGGTTACACCATCATCACCACCGTGACGGGGCCGCGGCAGGGTGTCGTCACCTGGCGCAAGGAGCGTGTGCTGGGCATCTGGGTGAACAAAGATTCCCGCACGTTCATCGACGCGCCAAGCTACCTAGCCGTGCTCACCAACCGGCCGGTCGAGACCATCGCCGGGCCGGATGCGCTGCGCCGCTTTCAGGTCGGATTGCGCAACTTCCTGCTGCCGCAGCAGCTCGGCCGCGACGTCGGCGACGTGTCGCCGGACGACGAGTTCCGCCGCGCCTTCGTGCGCGTCAAGACCGAGCACGGACTCTATCGCGAGCAGCCCAACGCCGTGACCTTCCTCACGCCGTCGCTGTTCCGGACCGGCGTTCCGCTGCCGGCGAATGCGCCGGTTGGGGAATATGAGGTCGACGTGAAGCTGTTCGGCGACGGCGTCATGCTGGCGCGGGTATCGACCGCGTTCGAGATCGTCAAAGCCGGGTTCGAGCAATATATCGCGGCGGCTGCGCGCGAGCACGGGCTGCTCTACGGTCTCGCCACCATGATGCTCGCCCTGCTCACCGGCTGGCTCGGCTCGGTGGTGTTCAGGCGGGACTGATTGAGGTGCGGCGTAACGCTTTCGCGCTCCACCGCTTCCGGCACTGACAAGCATATAAGGCGCCGAAGCGCGCTCACATCTTCTTGTAGGCCTCGATTGCGGCCTGACCGTCGGCGCCCGCCTTCTTCAGCCAATCGGCGGTGAGTTGCTCGCCGACCTTCTGCAGGCCCGACTTCAGCTCCGCGCTCGGCGGCAGCACCTTCATCTTGTTGGCCTTGAGCTGATCGAGGTACCAGGTGGCCTTCTCCTGCGCGAGCTTCCAGCCGGCTTCCTCGGCGGTGGCGGCAGCTTTCAGCACCGCCTCCTGGGTCGGCTTGTCGAGCGTGTCGAAGGCCGCCTTGTTGACGAAGGTGACGTTCTTCGGAATCCACGCCTGCGTGTTGTAGTAGTGCGTCATCGTCTCCCAGGCCTTGCTGTCGTAGCCGGTGGAGCCGGAGGTCATGAACGCGTTGACCACGCCGGTCGCCAGCGCCTGCGGCAACTCGGCGGCCTGGATCGTCACCGGCTGCGCGCCGACGATTTCGGCGATGCGCGAGGTCCCGACATTGTAGGCGCGCCACTTCAGGCCCTTCATGTCGTCGAGCGAATTGATGTCCTTTTTGGCGTAGATGCCCTGCGGCCCCCACGGCACCGCGAACAGCACCATCATGCCCTGCGAGGCGAGCTTCTTCTCGATCGCCGGGCGCGACGCCTGCCACAGCTTCTTCGCCTCCGGATAGCTCGTCGCCAGGAACGGCACCACGTCGAGCCCGAAGATCGGATCCTCGTTCTCGTGGATCGAGATCAGCACCTCGCCGATCTGCGCCTGACCGGTCTGCACCGCGCGCTTGATCTCCGGCGCCTTGAACAGCGAAGCGGCCGGATGCACCGTGATCGCCAGCTTGCCTCCGGTCACCTCGCCGACGTTCTTGGCGAACGCAAGCAGGTTGACGGTGTGCGGATTATCGGCCGGGTAGGCGGCCGGCAAGTTCCATTTGGTCTGCGCCCGTGCCGGCAGCGCGACCCCGGCCAGCGTCAGCGCCAGTGCGGCTCCGGCGAGCAGCTTGTTCAACGTCATGTCCTCTCCTTCGTTGCGCGGGTCCGCTCGAGGCCCGCTTCTCCGGTCAGCCCGGGAATGCCATGCGCGGCAGCACCATCACGATATCAGGAAACACTGTGATGATCGCAACCGCGGCCACCAGCAGGAAGAAGAACGGCAGCGCCGCGCGCGCGACCGTATTCGAATCCCTGCCGCTCATCGTCTGCAGCACGAACAGGTTGAAGCCGACCGGGGGCGACACCTCCGCCATTTCAACCACCAGCACCACGAAGATGCCGAACCAGATCAGGTCGAAGCCGGCCTGCTTGATCATCGGGATGACGATGGTCGTGGTCAGCACGATCATCGAGATGCCGTCGAGCGCGGTGCCGAGCACGATGTACATCACGGTCAGGGCGGCGATCAGCGCATAGGGCGACAGATGCAGGGCATCCACCCATTCGGCGAGCGCGCGCGGGATGCCGGTGTAGCCCATCGAGGTCGAGATGTAGGAGGCGCCGGCGAGGATCAGCATGATCATGCAGTTGACCCGCATCGCGCCCATCACGCTCTGCCAGAACGACTCGCGGGTGAGCGCGCCATGCCACCACGCGATCGCGAGCGAGCCGAGCACGCCCCAGGCGGCGCATTCGGTCGCGGTCGCCCAGCCCATCAGCAGCGACACGAACACGAACAAAATAAGCAGCATGACGGGCGCGAGCTTGGTCGATTCGCGCAGCTTCTCGCGCAGGCTCATCGGCGGATCGGGCGGCGGCGTGCGGCCCGGATGCGCCAGCGACCAGGCGGCGATGTAGCCGGAGTAGAGCGCCATCACCAGCAGGCCCGGGAGGAAGCCGGCGAGAAACACCTGGATGATCGAAACGTTGGCGGCGACCGCGTACACCACCATGGTGATCGACGGCGGAATGAGAATGCCGAGGGTGCCGGCCCCGGCGAGCGAGCCGAGGCTCACCATCTCGTCGTAGCCGCGCTTCTTCAGCTCGGGCAGAGCAATTTTCGCGACCGTGGCGCAGGTCGCGGCCGAGGAGCCGGAGACCGAGCCGAAAATGCCGCAGGCCAGCACGTTGACGTGCATCAGCCGGCCCGGCAGCCAGTTCAGCCACGGCGCGAGGCCGCGGAACATCTCTTCCGACAGCCGCGTGCGGAACAAAATTTCGCCCATCCAGATGAACAGCGGCAGCGCGGCCAGCTCCCAGGACGCGCTGTTGCCCCAGATCTTGGTCGCCAGCACCGGTCCGGCCGGGATGCCGCCGCCGACGAACTGCATGCCGACATAGCCGGTCGCCATCAGCGCGATGCCGATCCAGACGCCGCCGGCGAGCAGCGCCGCCAGCAACAGCAGCAGCAGCGCCGCGATCGAGACCAGGTCCATCAGACCGCGCTCTGGATCGCCTGCTCGACCGCTTCCTCGGCGGTCTGCGGCTTCGGCTTCTCGTAGCGCGGGGTGTTGCCGCGGGCGACGTGCACCAGTTCGTCCACGAAGGCGATCAGCAGGATGACGAGGCCGCCGGCATAGCCGAGCTGCGGGATCCACAGCGGCACCGCCACCACCCCCTGCGCCATGTCGTTGAAGCGGTAGGAATCGTAGGTCATCCACACCGCGTACCAGGTGAAAAAGCCGATGAATCCTACGCCGAGCG
>DASWSO010000590.1:0-4187 GCA_036402635.1 Xanthobacteraceae bacterium | reverse complement strand
CGAGCAGCTGCGGCGCACCTTTGTGGCGCGAACCGCGGGCGACGAGGTCGCGCACGATGCGCTCGGCCTGTGCGGCCTGTCCGGCCTGCAGCGCGGCCGCGGCCTGGCGCAGCGTCAGGTCATCGGCCGCCGCATTCGGTCCCGGGGGAGTGACAGCCATCGGTCGCGCCTTTCGCTGCTTCGAGAACGGCAGCTTGGTCCGGCATCGCCGGGGGCGCGCTGCGGCGCGGGGTCGCGCGCCTTGCGGTCGCAAGCCGCCCCTGGCGCAACCGGCACCGCAAGCGGAAGATGCTGGCGAGCGAGTCGGTCAGACGTTGGTCCGGGCTCCGGCCACAGGGGGGAAACCGTTGAAGGAGAAGGAGCTCCGGATCGCGCTGGTCTGTTTCGGCGGGGTCTCGCTCGCCGTTTACATGCACGGCATCAGCAAAGAGATCCTCAAGCTCGTCCGCGCCTCCTGCCACCTGCATGCGATCGGCGACCGGGCCGCCCGCGCGCAGGCGGTCTTTGATGCGCAGGCCGAACCGCGCGTCGAGCACGACAGTGAAGAAATCTATTTCGAGCTGCTGCGCGACCTCGGCAAGCAGGTGGAGCTGCGGGTCGTGGTCGACATCATCGCCGGTGCGTCCGCCGGCGGTATCAACGGCACCATGCTGGCGCGCGCGCTCAGTCACGACCTGCCGATGGCGCCGCTGCGCGACCTCTGGCTCCGCAATGCCGACGTCGCCGAACTGTTGGCGCCGGAAGCGCGGCCAACCCGCTGGAGCAAGCTGCTGCTGGTGCCGGTGATCTGGGCCTACGCCAGGAGCGGTCGCCTGCCGGCGATCCGGGATCCGGAGGTGCGCCGCAAGCTCTCGCTGTTTCTGCGCTCGCGCTGGTTCAAGCCGCCGCTGAGCGGCCGCCGCATGGCCGATCTCATGTACGAGGCGATCACCGCGATGGGGGAGCCGGCGCATCCGCGCGCCTCGCTGCTCCCCTCCGGGGTCGGGCTCGACCTGTTCGTCACCCTGACCGACCACTACGGCTACCGCCAGCTGGTGCAAATCCACGACCCGCCGCTGATCCAGGAGCGCGAGCACCGTCACGTGCTGCACTTCCGTTACCGGCGTCAGGCCGACGGCACGGTCGAGAGCGACTTCGCGCTCGGCAACGCGCCGGCGCTCGCGTTCGCCGCACGGGCCACCTCATCATTCCCGGGTGCGTTTCCGTCGGCGCAGATCGCCGAGATGGATCGGCTGGTGGCGGAGCGTGGCGCCGCATGGCCGGACCGGCACAAGTTCCTGGCGCAGAATTTCGAGCGCTACGCGCAATTCGACAGCGACCCGGTCACGGCCGCTTTCGTCGATGGCGCGGTGCTCAACAATCGGCCGTTCCGCGAGGCGATCTCGGCGATCCGCGGCCGCCCCGCCTACCGCGAAGTCGACCGCCGGCTGATCTATATCGATCCCGATCCGATCCCGCACGGGTTGGCTCCGCCGCAGCGCATTCCCGGCTTCTTCGCCGCGCTCAAGGGTGCGCTCTCCGACATCCCGAGCACGCAGCCGGTGGTGGACGAGCTCAGCTGGGTGGTCTCGTTCAACGAGCGGGTCCGCCGCGTGCGCTCGATCATCGAGGAAGCGCGGCCGCGGGTCAGCATGCTGGTCGCCGACGTGGTGGCGCCGTGGCTCGCGCGTCCGCTCGAAGCCGCGCAGGTGCGGGACTGGCGCGAGCAGGTGCACAACCAGGTCGCCCGCGACGCGGGTTTTGCCTACGAGGGTTATGTGCGGCTGAAGCTCGCGTCGGTGCGGGCGTTCGTCAGCACGCTGATCGCCCGGCTGGCGGCGGCGCCGCCGCGCTCGCCGCGCGCCCGCGCCATCGCCGAGATCGTCGACGCCTGGGCGGCCGCGCGTGGCCGGACTTACGACGCGGCCCCCTCCCCGGCCGCCGCGCTCGACAGCGCACCGCGCGGCGGCGCGCTGCCGGACTGGGTGAAATTCCTGCTGGCGTTCGACGTCGACTATCGCCGGCGGCGGCTGCATTTCATGATCGAGGGCCAGAACCGGCTCTACCAGATGCTGGACGAGCAGCGCTTCGGCAACTTCGACCGCGCCGTCATCGACCGGCTCAAGCGCAGCTTCTACGAGCGGCTGGACGCGCTGAACCGGCGCGAGCGTCCCGGGCATTTCGGCGTCGCGACGCGCACCTTGGCGCTGACCTTGTTCGCCACCTCTCCCTCAACCGCGGAGGCGCGCGACCTGCCGGCGTTCGCGCGCGATTTCGTGCGCCGAAACCAGGCCGAGCTCGACGAGCTGATCGAGGCGCTGGCGGGCGAGATCGAGCTCGGCGCCTCGACCGACGACATCGACGGACTCTTGGCCGCCACCGATCCGGCCGAGTGGCATCCGGAAGCGCGGCGCGAACTGCTGGTGAACTATCTCGGCTTTCCGTTCTGGGACGTGCTGACTTTCCCGGTGATGACCTGGCGCGAGGCCGGCGAGTTCAACGAGATCCTGGTCGACCGCATCAGCCCGCAGGATGCGCCCACGCTCGGCGAATTCTCCGGCTCGCAGAGCCTGATGGGGGTCGGCTTCGGGCATTTCGCGGCGTTCTTCTCGCGCGCCTATCGCGAGCGCGACTACCTGCTCGGCCGCCTGCACGGGATCGACCGGCTGATCGACATCGTCTGCGATTCCGCCGGCATCGATCCGGAGAGCTGTCCGTTCGACGTGGTCGCGCTGAAGCAGAAGGCGTTCACCCGCGTGCTCGACATGGAGGAGAGCCACCTGCCCAACAGCGTCGCGCTGATCGCCGATCTACGCCGCTGCGTCGCGGCGCTCTCCACGCGCAGCACCGCTTGAGGCGAACGCGCTCCGCAGGATACATTTGCGCTCCAACTCGCGAGGAAATTCCGCCATGCGCATTCGCTCGGTGACGCCGTTCTGGATCAGCCTGCCGCTGCAGAACCCGATCAAGATGGCCAACGTCACCCTCAGCACCGCCGACAATCTCTTGGTGCGGGTCGAGGACACCGACGGCATCGTCGGCTGGGGCGAAGCTGCGTCGGCGCCGCTGATGACCGGCGAGACGCCCGAAAGCATGGTGGCGGCGGTCGAGTTCATGCGGCCGCAGCTGGAAGGGCTGGAGGTCGAGGATGCCGGCCTCTTTGCGGCCCGCGTCGACGGCTTCATGTACGGCAACGCGGCGGCGAAATCGGCGCTCGACATGGCGATCTACGATCTCGCCGGCAAGCGCTGGCGGGTGCCGGTTTCGGCGCTGCTCGGCGGCGTCGCGCGCACCGAGATCCCGGTGCTGTGGATGCTGGCGGCCGGCGACATCGCCGCCGACGCGGCGGCCGCCAAGCGGATGGCGGATGCCGGCTTCGTCGCCTTCAAGGTGAAGGTGGGCGGCGCCACGCCGGAAGCGGACGTGGAGCGCTGCAGGGCGGTGCGCGCCGCGGTCGGGCGCAACCCCCGCATCTCCGCCGACGCCAACCAGGGCTACAGCGAGGCGCAGGCGCTGCGCTTCGCGGCCGGCGCCATGGCGGCGCAGCTCGACTTCATCGAGCAGCCGGTCGCCGGCCACGACCTCGACGCGATGGCGGCGGTGGCGGCCGCGACCGCGGTGCCGGTCGGCGCCGACGAGGGCATTCACAGCCACGCCGATATCGAGCGCCACCACGACCGCGGCGCCGCGCGCGGCGCCAGCCTCAAGACCATCAAGCTCGGCGGGCTGTCACCGGTGATGCAGGCCGGCCGCCGCATGGAGACGCTCGGCCTGTACGTCAACCTCGCCGGCAAGATGGCGGATTCCAGCGTCGCCAGCGCGGCCATCGCGCATCTCGGCGCGGCGCTGCCGCAGCTCGACTGGGACGCCAGCATCACCTGCCAGTATCTCGCCGCCGACATCGCGACCGAGCCGCTGCGCGTGGTGCGCGGACATGTGCGGGTGCCGGAACGCCCCGGGCTCGGCATCGAGGTCGACGAAGCCAAGCTGTCGGCGATCTCGGTGCGGCTGGCGGCGTAACGGCGAAGCGATTACAACCGCCGCGTCGGCCCCGTAGCTCAGCCGGATAGAGCAGCAGCCTTCTAAGCTGAAGGTCGGAGGTTCGAGTCCTCCCGGGGTCGCCACCTTGCCACCTACCGCATGTGTTCTCAATTGCTTAGCTCATTGACGCTTTCGTACCGTGCGCGAGCCGTATTGCGGTGGCGCAC
>DASWSO010000589.1:0-2546 GCA_036402635.1 Xanthobacteraceae bacterium | reverse complement strand
CGACGATGCCGGCGCGGTGGTGGATTCCGAGCTGCGGGTGCGCGGTCTCGATGCGCTGCGCGTGATCGATGGCTCGATCATGCCGGCGATCACGTCGACCAACACCAACGCCACCGTGCTGATGATCGCCGAGAAGGGCGCGGACCTACTCAGAGCGTGAGGAGCAACGGAAGTGTGCCCCGGGCGCGGCGCAGCGCGTCGGGACATGGCATCAGCGGCGGCCGAACACCTTTTCCAGCAGCCACTGATCCAGGCTGACCGGCTCCGCCGCAACCGGCCGGCTCGATCCGGTCGGCATCGCACCGGGCGCGGCCGCGACCACGGCGGCCGGCGGCGCCACCGGTACCATCAGCCCGGGCAGCGGCTGTGGCGGCACGCCCTGGTGCGCCACCTTCATGAACCGGCTCCAGATCTCGACCGGCAGCCCGCCGCCGGTGGTCTTGCGTGTCGGCGAATTGTCGTCGTTGCCGAGCCAGACGCCGGTGACCAGGTTCGCCGTGTAACCAATGAACCAGGCGTCACGGAAATCCTGCGAGGTGCCGGTCTTGCCGGCCGCCTGCCAGCCGGGCAGCCCGGCATTGCGGGCGGTGCCGCTGGCGATGGTCTCCTGCAGCATCGCGTTCATCATCCCGATGTGGCGCGCCTCGACCACCCGGCCGAGCGCCGGTCCGCCGTGCTGGTAGAGCGTGCGGCGCCCGGCGCGCACCTTGCGCACCACATGCGGAGCGATCGCGATGCCGCCGTTGGCGAACGGCGCGTAGGCGGAAACCAGTTCCAGAACAGTGACTTCCGAGGTGCCGAGCGCCAGCGAGGCGTTGGCTTCGAGCTTCGAGGCGATGCCGAGCCGGTGCGCGGTCTGCGCCGCCGGCTTGGCTCCCACTTCCAGGATCAACCGCACCGCCACCGTGTTGAGCGACTGCGCCAGCGCGCGCGTGAGGCTGACGGCGCCGAAATATTCGCGCCCGTAGTTCTCCGGCTGCCAGCCGCGCACGTTGAGCGGCCGGTCGTCGCGCAGCGTCTCGGGGGTCAGGCCGCGCTCCAGCGCGGTCAGGTAGACGAACGGCTTGAACGCCGAGCCGGGCTGCCGCTTTGCCGCCACCGCGCGGTTGAACTGCGATTCAGCGTAATTGCGCCCGCCCACCAGCGCCCGCACGGCGCCGTCCGGCGTCATCGCCACCAGCGCACCTTGCCCGACCGCGAAGCGCTCGCCCTTGGCCGCCAGTTCCTCGGCCAGCGCCTTCTCGGCCGCTGCCTGCAGAGCCGGATCAACCGTGGTCTCCACGATCAGGTCTTCCTCGAAGCGGCCGACCAGGTCGTCGAGCGCGTCCATCACCCAGTCGGCGACGTAATTGGCCGCGCCGCCCCCGGCATTGGCAGCGACGCGCGCCGGGGTGGCCAGCGCCGCCTCGGCGATCTCCTTGGAGATGAAGCGGTTTTCCGCCATGGCGGCGACCACCAGGGCGGCCCGCTGGCGCGCCCCTTCGGGGTTGCGGGTGGGCGCGAGCTTCGATGGCGACTTCACCAGGCCGGCCAGCATGGCGGCCTCCGCCACCGTCAACCCGCGCGCCGATTTGGCGAAATAGCGCTGCGCGGCGGATTCGACCCCGTAGGCGCCGGCACCGAAATAGACCCGGTTGAGGTAGAGTTCGAGGATCTGCGATTTACTGAACTTGTGTTCAAGCCATAGCGCCAGCGCCAGCTCCTGCAGCTTGCGGGAGACGGTGCGGTCCTGCGTCAGAAACAGGTTCTTGGCCAGCTGCTGGGTGATGGTGGAGCCGCCCTGCGCCACCCCGCGGTGCATCAGGTTGGCGAAAACGGCGCGCGCGACACCGGCCAGATCAAGCCCGAAATGCCCGAAGAACCGGCGGTCCTCGATGGCGACGAAGGCTTGTTTGACATGTTCGGGCAGCTTTTCGAGGCCGATCGCGGCGCCGCCCATCTCGCCGCGGGTCGCCAGCGTGCGGCCGTCGAGGCTCAGCATGGTGACGCTGGGCGGCCGCTTCGGCACTTCCAGCGACTGGATCGGCGGCAGCGAGGCGAACGCCCAGATAACGATGCCGATGCCGGCAATGCCCCCCCAAAGCGCCAGCACCGCCGCCCAATAGGCGAGCCGGCGATAGAGCGGCGGGCGCGGGCCGCCGCCGCGCCCGCGGCCCGGCTTGGCGCGGCGCTCGCGCGGCTCCGCCTTGGCGGTGCCACGGCGGTCGTCGTTGGCGGGCTTGCGGGCGCTGGAGCGCTTGGCGGCCGGCGCCGCCGGTTCCGGCTCCGGCTCCGGCGCGTCGGCAGCTGCGTCAGGCGGGGCGGCCGGCGCCGCGCGCTTGCGGCGCGCGCGTTCCGGCTCAACGGCGGGCGCGGCCGGACGGTCGGCATCGGTGAGGCGCAGCTCCAGCCGCTGCCCGGGAGCGGCGTCGAAGCGTGGCTCGCGCCGTTCCGTCGCCTTTCGCCTGCGCGCCGCCATTCCAACGCTCCCCGGCCCGGCGCTTGTCAGCACCCGAGCCCCCGCGCCGACGCTAGCGGCGGGGCGTTTAAGGCGCGTTAAGTGGGGG
>DASWSO010000588.1:0-3201 GCA_036402635.1 Xanthobacteraceae bacterium | reverse complement strand
GAATCCGGAAATTGCGGGACGCTACGGTATTTCGGTCTACGTGCGCTGCTCACCGCGAGCCGCATAGGCCGGAGAACTGGCGATGGCGCTGAGGCCGGTTGAGCCATCTGTTCCAAAGCTGATGGCGCGGCCGCTCTCATTCGGGGAGCGCGAAGAACTGCGGCTTGCGCTGCAGAAGGCCCAGCTTCCGACCGACGACATCGACGAGCCCGCCCGCCTATTTTGGCGGTTCGAACGGCGCGACCAGGTCCCAGTCGGATTTGGCGGGCTGGAAGTGTACGGCAAGGAGGCGCTGATGCGTTCGGTGCTGACATTGCCGTTCGCCCGGAAGCGCGGTCTCGGCCGCGCGATCGTGAACGGCCTCGAACTGGAGGCATTCGCTGCCGGTTGCCGCGCCATCTGGCTTGCGACCACGTCCGCAGCGGGGTTCTTCGAGCGCCTCGGCTATGAGCGCCGCGACCGCGGCGAGGTGCCGGCCGCGATCCTGCAGACCCGGCAGCTCGCGTCGCTCTGCCCAGCCTCAGCGACCGTGATGACGAAACCGTTGCGCTAAATCGGGTTGCTCTTCCCGACAGTGCGCGGCTACTGTCGCGCGTTCGTGTCCGGGCAGATGCCAAGCATTCGCGACTTCTTCCTCGGATCTTGGCGCGCCGTCTCGATCCTCGGCCTCACCCAAATCCTGGCTTGGGGCGCGATCTACTACACCCCCGTGCTGGTCGTACCGCTCATCGCGGCCGAGCGAGGCTGGCCCTTGAGCCTCGGCATGGGCGGCTTCTCGCTCGGCATCCTCGCTGCCGGTCTGGTGTCGCCGCGCGTCGGCGCCCTGGTCGACCGCTACGGCGGTCACCGGGTCATGCCGTTCGGCTCGCTGCTTGGTGCGGTGGGTCTTGTCGCGGTCACGCAGGCGACGCACCCGCTTGCCTATCTGGCGGTGTGGGCGTTGCTCGGCGTCGCAATTGCGGCCTCGCTTTACGATCCGGCTTTCGCCACGCTCGGGCGCATATTCGGCGCGAAGGCGCGGCAACCGATCACGGCGCTCACGCTGGCCGGCGCCTTCGCCTCCACGGTGAGCTGGCCCGTGACCCGGGTCTTGATCGACACGGTCGGTTGGCGCGGCGCCTATTGGGTCTATGCGGCTTTGCTGCTTCTGATCGCGGCCCCGCTGCATGCCTTCGGGCTGCCGCGCGACCGCGCCGGGATCGAGCGGCCGCAACCGGGGACACCGGCGCCGAACGCACCTGCGCTGCTGCCGGCGCGCGGTGCCACCTTCATGCTGGTGGTGGCGGCGTTCGCATCCTATGCTTTCGTGCCGTCGGGCCTGCTGTCGCATCTGTTGGCGATGTTCGGGCGGCTCGGGCTCGATCCCGGAACCGCGGTCACCATTGGGGTGCTGTTCGGCCCCTGCCAGATGGCAGCGCGGCTCTGCGAGTTCATCTTCGCCCGCGACGTCCACCCGCTTGTCATCGCCCGGTTTGCCGTGGGCCTGGTGCTTGCCGGCTTTGCGCTGCTCGCCCTGTTCGGTCTCTCGGCAATTACGGCGGCGGCCTTCATGGTGATGCTCGGCCTGTGCAACGGGCTGATCACCATCGCGCGCGGCACGCTGCCGCTCGCGCTGTTCGGTGCCGCCGGCTACGGCCGGCTGATCGGCCGCATCGCCGGTCCGGCGCTGATCGTGCAGTCCTCGGCGCCGCTGGTGGTCGCCTTCGTGGCGGAGCGCGCCTCCGATCCGGCTGCGATTGCTCTCACCGGCGCCTTCGCGGCGGTCTCTTTCGTCTGCTTCCTGCTGGTGCGGCGGCCGCGCGTTTACCCGCTGTAAACGTTAACCGAAACGAACCTGCCGCGCGCGTGCACAGACGCGCCGGCGTTTACCAATAAGAGGAGTTTTAACCGTGTATTGAAAGGCGGAGACGGTGTTGCGTGTCTCCGACGGTCACGTAACAAGAGTACGTCAATGCAGCGTATTTCCCTTACTGCGCTTGCCGCGACCCTGCTCGCCGCAAGCGTTTCCGCCTCGCCCGCCGGGGCGACTTCCACCCGTAATATAGTTACCGCCGCCACTCCGCCGGATGCGGTCGCGCCGGCGCCAGCGCCGGTCCGCTATGCCTCAGCGGCGCGTGGCCACATGGGCGGCGGGCTGTTCGAAGCGCTGTTCGGCGGAGATGAGCAGCCCCGCTCGAGCGGGCCGCTCTACCGGCCTGACTATTACCGGGATCAAGCCGGATATCCTCGCTACGAGATCGATCCGCGCTCCGGCGAGCGTATGATGCATGCGCGTGGCGAGCCAGCCTACGGCACCGACGTCGAACGCCGCGTCAGCGACCCCCGCTACAATCGGCAGGTCGTCGAATACGAGGGCAAGGAGCCGGCCGGAACTGTCATCGTCGATACCCCGAACAAGTTCCTCTACCTGGTGCAGGAAGACGGTAAGGCGCTGCGCTACGGGATCGGCGTCGGACGTCCGGGTTTCACCTGGGCCGGCGTGAAGACGGTCTCCGCCAAGAAGGAATGGCCGGACTGGCGCCCGCCGGATGAAATGATCAAGCGCCGGCCCGACCTGCCCCGCTACATGCCGGGCGGGCCGGAGAACCCGCTCGGCGCCCGCGCGCTCTATCTCGGATCGTCCCTGTACCGGATCCACGGCTCCAACGAACCGTGGACGATCGGCACCGCAGTCTCGTCCGGCTGCATCCGCATGCGCAACGAGGATGTCATCGACCTCTACAGTCGCGTGCAGGTGGGCGCCCGCGTCATCGTGATCTGACGATCGCGTACCCTCGACAAGGCACAAAGAAAAGACGGCTGTCTTGCGACAGCCGCCAGTTTGTCCGGACGATTTATCTGAACGCTACACTTAGAACCCGACGCCGAGCAGCAGAATCCTGCCGAGCGGGCGCAACGTGTCGCTGCGCTCATAACCCGTATTGGTGTCCTCGCTCAGCACATAGCCGCGCTCGCTGACGCGGTCGCGATCGCCGTAACCGTAACGATCGGCCGGGACCGTGCGCTCGACCACCGCCTCGTCCTGGCTGCTCTGCGTGGGCGTCTGCTGCGCAAACGCGCTAGTCACCGAAAGAAGGGTTACGATCGCCGAATAGCCGAGAGCCGTTTTGATCCGCATGACGTGCGTCCTCCGACTTGGTTTTGCGTAAGTACCCCAGGCTCGGCCACTCGGCGGCACATCGCGCGGATTGTTATTCTGGT
>DASWSO010000587.1:0-3421 GCA_036402635.1 Xanthobacteraceae bacterium | reverse complement strand
GGCGGCTTCGGCGTTGGTCCAGTTCTTGATGCCCTGCATGGTCTTGAAGTGAAACTTGACCCAGTACCGCTCGTTCTTGGCGTTGATGAACGAGTAGGTGTGCGAGCCGAAGCCGTCGACATTGCGATAGCTCTGCGGCAGGCCGCGGTCCGACATCAGGATGGTGACCTGATGCAGGCTCTCCGGCGACAATGACCAGAAGTCCCACATCGCGGTCGGCGACCGCATGTTGTTTCGCGGGTGCCGCTTCTGGGTATGGATGAAGTCCGGAAACTTGAGCGCGTCACGCACGAAGAACACCGGCGTATTGTTGCCGACCATGTCCCAGTTGCCTTCCTCGGTGTAGAACCGCAGCGCGAAGCCGCGCACGTCGCGCTCGGCGTCGGCGGCGCCGCGCTCGCCCGCGACGGTCGAGAAGCGGATGAAAGCTTCGGTCGTCTTGCCCTTCTGCAACGCCTTGGCCTTCGTGTACGTGGTGATGTCGTGCGTGATGGTGAGCGTGCCGTAGGCGCCCGAGCCCTTGGCGTGCTGGCCGCGTTCGGGAATGCGCTCGCGGTTCTGGTGGGCAAGCTTCTCGAACAGAACGAAGTCTTGCATCAGCACCGGGCCGCGCGGGCCTGCCGTGATGCTGTTCTGGTTGTCGGAGACCGGCATGCCGGAGTCGGTGGTGAGTTGGGGACGTTTGGCCATAGATTGCTCCTGTGTTGCGAGACACATCGGAATCCGGCAACGCGGCCCCCCGCGGCAATGCTACGCTCGCTTCCGCAACGTCGCCCTCAAGCCGATGCGTTGGCGATCAGCCGGGTAGAAAGAGAACGTATGCATTCATTTCCAAATGAGCTTTGGCGCTGTTGCTGCGGTTGCTCCGGCTTTGCGCCAACCGTCATTTCGTGAGCCGACCAACCGGCTCGCCGGGTCGGCGCTAGCCGTCGAGCTTCTCGAGTGCGGCGAGCAGCTTGTCGGGGGTGGCGGGGAAGTCGCGGATGCGAGCGCCGGTCGCGTTATGGATCGCATTCATGACCGCGGCGCCCGCGCCGCAAATGCCAAGCTCGCCGACGCCCTTGCTGCCGAGCGGGCTGCCGTGAGGATCGGCCTCGTCCAGAAACACGACATCGAGCGCGCCGACATCGGCGTTCACCGCGACATGATAGCTGGCGAGATCTTGGCCAATGAAGGAGCCGTACCGCGTGTCGACGTAATTCTCCTCGATCAGCGCCGAGCCGATGCCCCAGGTTAGGCCGCCGATCATCTGCGAGCGCGCGGTCTTCGGATTGAGGATGCGGCCGGCCGCGAACACGCCGAGCATGCGCCGAACCCGCACCTCGCCGGTATCGCGATCGACGCCGACCTCCGCGAAATGCGCGCCGAAGCCGGCATGCGAGTACGCGCTGCTGAGGCTGGCCGGCGTCACCGATCCTTCCGCTTCCTTCATCCCGGAGGCGAGCCCCGCCTTGAGGTTCCGGCAGGCGGCGAGAACCGCCGCCCCGGAGGTGGCCGCGCCGAAGGAGCCGCCGGAGCCCGCAGTCGGAGGAAATTGCGTATCGCCGAGACGGACGGTGACGCGCTCGACCGGCAGATCCATCGTCTCGGCCGCGATCTGGGTCAGGATCGTATAGGAGCCGGTGCCGATGTCGGTCATCGCCAGCTCGACCGTCAGCCGGCCGCCGTCCAGGCGCGCACGCGCGCTCGCGCTCTGCAGCACGTCGCCGCGGATCGCGGAGGCGACGCCGAGGCCGACAAGCCAGCTCCCGTCACGGACACTGGCCGGCTTGGCGACGCGCTTGTTCCAGCCAAAACGGGCCGCACCCTCGCGCAACGCTTCGGCGAGATGGCGTGAGGCGAATGGCCGGTTGGCTTCGGGATCGGTCTGGGTATCGTTGCGCAGGCGCAGCTCGATCGGATCCAGGCCGAGCGCATCGGCCAGTTCGTCCATCGCGCACTCGAGCGCCAGCAAGCCGATCGCCTCGCCCGGTGCGCGCATCGAATCCGACCGCGGCAGATCCAGCTTCGCGCGGCGGTGGCGGGTCAGCCGGTTGGGCGCCGCATAGAGCATGCGCGAGGCTGCGCAGACCGGCTCGGTGAAAATGTCGAAGCGCGCACACTGCACCAGCGCGTCCTGGCCGTAGGCGGTGAGCCGGCCGTCACGATCCGCGCCCAGCCGTACGCGCTGCTCGGACGCGGTGCGATGGGTCGTGCTGTGGAAAACCTGTGGCCGCGTCATCGCCACCTTCACCGGCCGGCCGAGCATGCGGGCCCCGATCGCGGCGAGTGTCGCGTCCACATAGTATGGCAACTTGCCGCCGAAGCCTCCGCCGACATAGCGGGTGATGACCCGGACGTTCTCCTTGGGGATACCGAACGTGCGGGCGAGGCCTTCCTGCGGGCTGGTGGTCAGCTGCGCCGCCGTATGGACGGTCAGCATTTCGCCGTCCCATGCCGCCATCGTCGCGTGCGGCTCCATGGCGGCATGGTTCTGATAGGGCGTGGTATAGGCCGCGTCGATCTGCACCGGCGCGTTGGCGAAGCCGGCGTCGAAATCGCCAACCGCGCTGTCGGGAGCGAGGCCGCCGTCGACTTGGGCTGGCTTCTCGGCGTGCGGGCGCGCCGCATGCAGATCATAGTCGCCTGGCACCGATGCATACTGCACACGGACCAACGCAGCGGCGGCGCGGGCCTGCTCGAACGTCTCGGCGACAACGAAGGCGACCGGGAAGCCGAAGTAGCGGACCTCGTCGGTATTGAGCGCGGGCTCGGCGCGCGCAAAGCGATCCGGCAGGTCGGCCGGACCCCATGGCGTTTGCCGCGGCGCATTGTCCTTGGTCACGACGAGCAGGACGCCGGGTGCGCGTTTTGCTTCGCGTACGTCGACGTCGAGGATGCGGCCTTTGCCAATCCCTGCGGGAACGATGAAGCCATAGGCGGCGCCGCCTTGCGCCGCGTATTCGAACGCGTAAGTAGCCCTGCCGGTCACCTTGAGGCGGGCATCGATACGATCGAGCGGACGGCCGATCGGTCCTGCGAGTCTGTCATTGGGCACAGTGCTTACTCCTCAAGCGAGACTGGTCGCGTCGGACAGGGTGGCGCGCAGGGTCCGTCGAGCGAGCGGGAGCTTGAAATCGTTGTGGCCATAACCGCGGGCGTTCTGCAGCGCGGCAACCCCGGCGGCATCGAAGGATGCACGCGTCACGGCGGCGCCGGTGAGCGCGTCTTCGGCTTCCGCCGATCGCCATGGCTTGTAGGAGATGCCGCCGAATGCGATGCGCGCGGCATGGACGCGGGTGCCATCGCGCGCCACGATCACGGCGGCCGAAACGAGCGCGAAAGCGAATGAGGCCCGGTCGCGCACCTTGCGGTAGACCTGCCGTCCCGGCGGCGGCGGCGGCAGCAGCACGGACCGGATCAGCTCGCCAGGCGCCAAGAC
>DASWSO010000586.1:0-4228 GCA_036402635.1 Xanthobacteraceae bacterium | reverse complement strand
TGAAGAACGGATTGGCGGTTCCGCCGGCGAGCAGCACCACGCGCCCGCCATCGAGATGACGCACCGCCTGCCGGCGCTCATAGGTCTCGCACAGCTGCGGCATCGCCAGTGCGGAGAGCGTGCGTGCGGCGACGCCGGCCTGCTCGATCGCGACTTCCAAAGCGAGCGCGTTCATCACCGTGGCCAGCATGCCCATGCTGTCGCCGGTCTGCCGCGGAATGCCCTGCGCCGACACTTTCACGCCGCGGAAGATGTTGCCGCCGCCGATCACCACGCCGATCTGCGTGCCGGCCTTATGCGCGGCCGCGATGTCGGCGGCGATACGGGCCAGCATCGACTGGTCGATGCTGGCGCCGTCGACACCGAGCAAGCACTCGCCCGAGACCTTCACAATCGCGCGGCGATAAGCGGGATTGGCCATGCCGGCGCTCAGACCGCCCCGGAGCCGGCGGGAGCAGGCGCTCCGCGCAGCAGGCCCGGCGTGGCGTCGAAGAGGCGGTGATACCAGCCAAGCGGCACGGACATGCTGCGGCCGTCGATGCGATCGACGGTCAGGCGCGCATCGTCGATCTGCACCGACCGGACGCGCGTGTCAGATGCGGCCGCGGAAATAGCCATGCCATGCCTTCAAAGCGCGTCCGACCAGCCGGCGCGATTCACGGAACCGTGCGGCGGCTCGTCCGATTCGTCACTGTAGAAATTGAAGCGATAGCCGCCGACAGGCAACACGGCCGGCATCGCTTTCAACCGCTCAGGCTTGACCGGAGACCGCCGCCACCTCGGCCGCAAAGTCGGGCTCGTCGCCCTTGTCGATGCCCTCGCCGAGCGCGAAGCGGACATAACCGGTGAGCTCGACGGTGTCGCCGACGCCGCCTTCGGCTTCCTTCAGCGCCTGCGCGACGCTCTTGCCGGGATCATGGATGTAGGCCTGATCGAGCAGGCAGACTTCCTTGTAGAAGGTCTTCAGGCCCGACTCGACGATCTTGGCGATGACGTTGTCCGGCTTGCCCTGCTGGCGGAACTTGTCGGCCAGCACGTCCTTCTCGCGCGCCACCAAAGCCGGATCGAGCTTCGACGAATCGAGCGCCTGCGGATTGGCCGCCGCCACGTGCATCGCCAGCATACGGCCGAGCGCGGCGAGCTCATCGGGCTTGCCGCGTGACTTCAGCGCGACCAGCACGCCGATCTTGCCGAGGCCTTCCGCCACCTGGTTGTGCACATAGGCGTAGACGCCGCCCGGCGAGACTTCGAGCGCGCCGACGCGGCGCAGGCTGATGTTCTCGCCGATGGTGGCGATCGCCGACGCGATCGCGTCGGCGACGGTGCCGCCGTCCGCCTTCGCGGCGCGCAGCTCCTCGATCTCTGACGGGCCGCGCACGGCGGTCTGCGCGACCATGCGCACCAGCGCCTGGAACTGCTCGTTGCGGGCGACGAAATCGGTCTCCGAATTGACCTCGACGGCGACGCCCTTGTTGGCCGCCAGCGCCACCCCGATCAAACCCTCGGCCGCGACGCGGCCGGCCTTCTTGGCGGCCTTGGCGAGACCTTTCTTGCGCAGCCAATCGACGGCGGCCTGGCTGTCGCCGGCGGTCTCGTTGAGCGCCGCCTTGCAATCCATCATCCCCGCGCCGGTCTGGTCGCGGAGTTCCTTCACCATCTGCGCGGTGATCGTCGCCATGACTCGAAATCCTTATTTTCGATCGTCATGCGCGGGCCCCACCCGCGCATCCATCCCCCCGCTCTTCCCTCCCCCGCAAGCGGGGAAGGGTTGAAGTACGGGTTCTTGATGGATCGCCGGGGGAGCCCGGCAATGACGTCGCGATACGCTTACTCGGCTTCGGCCGTGAGCTGCTTCGCCTGCGCGATCCAGCCTTCCACCCGGCCCGGCAGGCCGACCTCATTGCCGATCCGCTCCGCGTCGGCGGGGCCGAGTGCGGCGAGCTGCCAGTAGTGGAAGATGCCGAGATCGTTGAGCTGCTTCTCGATCGCCGGGGAGACGCTGGGAAGCTTCTTGAGGTCGTCGGCGACGCCGCGCGGGCCCGACAGGGACTCGAACGTCGAGATCGGCCCTTCGGCTGCCAGCGCCTCTTCCACGACCGGGGTCTCGGCGGCGCCGAGGTCGACGCCCATGTCGCCGTGCGCCCGCGAGATGCCGTCGATCGCAGCCCGCGCCGCCAGATCGCAGTACAGCGTGATTGCCCGCGCCGCGTCGTCGTTACCGGGGAACGGATAGCTGATGCCCTTGGGATCGCAATTGGTGTCGAGCACCGCCGCGACCGGCACGCCGAGCCGCTGCGCTTCCTTGATCGCGATGTCTTCCTTGTTGGTGTCGATCACGAACAGCAGGTCGGGCAGCCCGCCCATGTCCTTGATGCCGCCGAGCGCGCGGTCGAGCTTGTCGCGCTCGCGCTGCAGCGTCAGCCGCTCCTTCTTGGTATAGCCCTGCGCCTCGCCGGAGAGCATCTCATCGAGCGAGCGCAGCCGCTTGATCGAGTTCGACACTGTCTTCCAGTTGGTCATCGTGCCGCCGAGCCAACGCGAATTGACGTAGTACTGCGCGCAACGCTTGGCGGCGTCGGCGACCGGGTCCTGCGCCTGCCGCTTGGTACCGACGAACAGGATGCGGCCGCCCTTGGCGACGGTATCCGAGATCGCCTGCAAGGCGCGGTGCAGCATCGGCACCGTCTGCGCGAGATCGATGATGTGGATGTTGGATCGGACGCCGAAAATGTACTCGGACATTTTCGGGTTCCAGCGATGGGACTGATGGCCGAAATGCGCACCAGCTTCCAAAAGCTGGCGCATAGAGAAGTCGGGAAGCGCCATGATAACTCCGGTTATGCCGCCGCGGACGAATGGGACCTGAGCGGTGATTTCCACCGCCAGGGTCCACCGGAAGGCTTTTGAGGCCTAGATGTCCGCGTGTGAGATGATCGGGCTTATATAGGCACCGATACCGGCATGCAAGGAGCGGTGCCGGCGCGCGGCACCGCTTTCAAAGCCGTGCAGGCTCAGGCGGCCGCCCGGTGCATCGAATAGGCGTTCTGATGGGCGCCGTTGATCGCCTTCACCGACTTGTCGATCGCCGTCCACAGCCGGCCGACCTCTTCGGCCGCCAGCGATTCGGCGGCGAACTCGGTCGCCCCCGCCCCGCGCGCAAGCGAAAGCGCAAAGCCGCTGCGGTTGGTGATCTGCCCGCCCCATATCGGGATCTGCAGCCGCGACAGGCCGACGCGCGCTTCGGCGACGATCGGCGATTCCATCTCCTCGCGCTTGGCCGGGGCGGCGTTGATGACGACCGCATAGGGCTTCCTGAGCTCGCGCGCGACCTCGATGGTCTCCTTCACGGCCATCATGTCGAACACCGCCGGGCGGGCCGGGATGAGCACCAGCGTCGCGGCGCGGATCGCCTCGGCGACCACGGCCGACGTGTTCGGCGGGGTGTCGACGAAGCACCACTGATAGCCCTCGCGCTTGGCCCCCTTGACGATGTCGCCGATGCCCCGAGTGGCGGTGCGCAGGTCCGGCTGGCCGGTGCCGCGCAGGCGGTGCCAGAGGGTCAGCGAGCCCTGCGGGTCCGCATCCAGGAGCAGGCAAGCCCGGTTTTGCGAGCTGGCGAAGGCGGCAAGGTGCGCAGCAAGCGTGCTCTTGCCCGAGCCACCCTTACGCGACGCGAAGACGAGGACGTTCATGTGATTCCCCAAAACCCGATATCGTGCCGGCGACGCTGCCGCCGGTACGGTTAACGAGAGGTTAACTTACACTGATTCGCCCGCCCCGCGTGCGTGTGCCGGCACACTTCCGCACCGTTCGTCCGCGCGCCGCTTCCTCAGCGCTCGCGAGGCCGTGATTGCGGAACGGCTTGCGGTCAGCAGCCGGCCACGGCAAGAAGCCGGACAACCTGCAGGAGGATGGCTTGATGGCGTTCACGCGGCGGATGATCTTGGGCGCGGCTCTCGCCGGCGCCGGCGCGCTCACGGCGAGCCGCGCGCATGCGCAGGAGTGGCCGGCGCGCACCATCAAGATCATCGTTCCGTTCGGGCTCGGCGGCTCCGCCGACGTCGCCGCGCGCTACCTCGCGGAGCAGCTGCGGCAGGCGCTGAACCAGACCGTGGTGGTGGAGAACCGCCCCGGCGCCGGCGCCATCATCGGTACCGACGCCGTCGCGAAGTCGGAGCCCGACGGCTACACGTTCCTGATGATGTCCAACACGCATACGGCCAACGAG
>DASWSO010000585.1:0-1660 GCA_036402635.1 Xanthobacteraceae bacterium | reverse complement strand
TTGACCCAGCTCGACTGCGTCATCCCGAGCCGCGCCGAGGTCTGGTTCATCTCGTCGGCGAATTTCTCCACCGAGCCGCCGACACCTTCCGCCAGCACCACCGCCATGTCGTTGGCCGACTTCACCATCAGCATCTTGATGGCGTTGTCGACCGTCACCTGGGTGCCGACCGGGAACCCCATTTTCGAGGGCTGCTGCGCCAGCGCCGTCTCCGACACCGTCAGCAGGCTGTCGAGCTTGAGGCGGCCTTCCTTCACCGCCCGCAGCGTCACATAGGCGGTCATCAGCTTGGTGATGGAAGCCGGATGCCACGGATGGGTGGCGTTCTCGGCATGCAGCACCTTGCCGGACGCGGCGTCGATCAGCAGCAGCGCCTCGGCCTTGGCGCGCGGGGCGGCGAAGGCGACAGCCGCGAGCGCCACAACCGCGATCCGGGTCAGCAACGACGCAAAACGGGAATGCACTGGCACGTCCGGGTTCCTTGCGACTTGGATTCGCAACTTGGGCCTCGAAACGGGTTAGACGCGGTGCGATCCGTGCACTATGTAACCCAGCGGACGCCAGCGCGCAGAGCGCCACGATGGTACGGTGCCGGATGTTTCAGGTCCATTGCTCCTGATCGTGCCGGAAAGCGACGGAAGTTCGGCAGGCCGCAACAAAGCGCCGTGAATGGAGAACAATCTATGACCGCGTGCATCGTCGGCCTCGCGCATACGCCATTCGGTCGGCTCGAAGGCGAAACCGTGGAAAGCCTGATCGTGCGCACCGCGACCGAGGCGCTGGCGGACGCCGGCATCGAGCCGCGCGACGTCGACGAGATCATGCTCGGGCACTTCAATGCCGGCTTCTCGCCGCAGGATTTCACCGCCTCGCTGGTGCTGCAGGCCTCGCCCGACCTGCGCTTCAAGCGCGCCACCCGGGTGGAGAATGCCTGCGCCACCGGTTCGGCCGCCGTGCACCAGGGACTGCGCGCGATCGAGGCTAAGGCGGCCCGCATCGTGCTGGTGGTCGGGGTCGAGCAGATGACCACGACGCCGGGGCCGGAGATCGGCCGCAACCTCCTGAAAGCCTCCTATGTGCGTGAGGAGGCCGAGATCGAGGGCGGTTTCGCCGGCGTGTTCGGGCAGATCGCCGGTCAGTACTTCCAGCGCCACGGCGACCAGTCCGACGCGCTCGCCATGATCGCCGCCAAGAACCACAAGAACGGCGTCTCCAACCCCTATGCGCAGATGCGCAAGGACCTCGGCTACGACTTCTGCCGCGCGCCGAGCGAGAAGAACCCCTATGTCGCCGGTCCGCTCAAGCGCACCGACTGCTCGCTGGTCTCCGACGGCGCCGCCGCCATCGTGCTCACCGACGTCGAGACCGCGCTGCGGCTCGACAAGGCGGTGGTGTTCCGCGCCGCCCAGCACGTGCAGGACTTCCTGCCGCTGTCGAAGCGCGACATCCTCAAATTCGAGGGCTGCAGCGTGGCGTGGCAGAGGGCGCTGGCGCAGGCCGGCATCACGCTCAAGGACCTGTCGCTGGTGGAGACGCACGACTGCTTCACCATCGCCGAGCTGATCGAATACGAGGCGATGGGGCTCACGCCGGAAGGGCAGGGCGCCCGCGCCGTGGCGGAGGGGATCACGCTCAAGGACGGCGCGCTGCCGGTGAACCC
>DASWSO010000584.1:0-4212 GCA_036402635.1 Xanthobacteraceae bacterium | reverse complement strand
CGTGCTGGCGCGCGGCGGGCCGGGCGGGCGCGGGTTGCTGATCGTCGACGATCTGGTCGATACCGGCCGCACCGCCCGCATCGTGCGCGAGCTGCTGCCCAATGCGCATTTCGCCACCGTCTATGCGAAGCCGATGGGGCGGCCGCTGGTCGACACCTTCATCACCGAGGTCTCGCAGGACACCTGGATTCACTTTCCGTGGGACACCGGGCTCGCATTCCAGCCGCCGATCCGCGCCGGCGGCGGCTGACCGCAGGTCGCGGGCGCCAGGCCGGGTGGTCGTTATCCATCATGCCGGCGCCTGGTTTCGATCGGGACCGCGCTGGTGCTACAACGCGGCGCATGCGGACGTGGCGGAACCGGTAGACGCAACGGACTTAAAATCCGTTGGGGGTAACCCCGTGCGGGTTCGATTCCCGCCGTCCGCACCAGTTCACCGTGCATGCGCCGAGGCGGCAAGCCGGATCAGCCGCGCGAGCTTGGTCGTAACGGCACCACGTTGTCCTCGTCGGCGGGCGGCGATTTCAGCGCCGCGGCCACCTTGGCGGCGAGCTCGGCGATGGTGAAGGGCTTGGCGATCACAGTCTGTCCGGCCAGCTCTTCGGCGCCGCTGCCGGCGACGTAGCCGGTCATGAACAGCACCGGCAGCGACCGGCGCCGCACCGCGGCAGCGCGGGCGATGTCGAGCCCGGTCATCTCCGGCATGGCGAAGTCGAGCAGCAGCAGGTCGATCTGCGCCGCTCCGGCGAGCAGCGCGAGCGCCGCTTTGCCGCTGTCCGCCGACAACACCTCGTAACCGAGCGTCTGCAGGCACGATACGGCGAGCTCGCGGACGTCGGCGTCGTCATCGACCACGAGGACGGTCGCATGTTGCGGCAGCGAGGCGATGTGCGGGCCGACCGCACCGCTGCTGCTCACGGCCGCCTGCTGCGCACGCGGCAGGTAGATTGCGACGGTGGTGCCGCGGCCGGGCTTCGAATCGATCCGCACGCCCCCGCCCATCTGGGTCGAGATGCCGTAGACCTGGCTCAGCCCGAGACCGGTCCCGCTTCCGGTCGGCTTGGTGGTGAAGAACGGCTCGAAAGCTTTCGCAATCACCTCGTCGGTCATCCCGGTCCCGGTGTCGGTGACGCTGATCACCACGTACTCCCCGGGCGCGAGATCGCGCGGGCGCAGCGGGTCGCCGGGCGCGGAATTCTCGGTCGCGATCGTCAACCGGCCGCCGCCCGGCATGGCGTCGCGCGCGTTGATCGCCAGGTTGAGCACGATCAATTCCACCTGGCTCGCATCGATCATGGCCGGCCAGGCATTCTTCTCGATCACGGTTTCGATCCGCACCGTGGCGCCGATGGTGCGGAACAGGAGATCGCCCATTCCGGAAACAAGGGCATTCACGTCGGTGGCTTCGGTCTGCAGACGCTGCTTGCGCGAGAAGGCGAGCAGCTGCGCGGTCAGCTTGGCGCCGCGTTGCGCCGCCTGCGTCGCATTGGTGAGGTAGCGGCGGGTGGTATCGTCCTGGGCGCGGCGGCTCGCCAGTTCGAGGTTGCCGAGAACGGCGGTGAGCAGGTTGTTGAAATCGTGCGCGACCCCGCCGGTCATCTGTCCCACCAGTTCCATCTTCTGCGCCTGCTGCAGCGCACTTTCCGCCTCCTCGCGTTCGGCGATCTGCTGCCGCAGCTGCCGGTTCGCATCGACCAGCTCGCGGGTGCGGTCGCGTACCAGCTCTTCCAGCCGCGCCGCCGTCTGCTCGCGCGCGAGCAGGTGATCGCGGACCTGGTACTGCCGGCGGCGCGCGCGCAGTGCGGCCTTGACGGCGCTGATCAGCGAAACGGCGCCGAGCGGACGCTCGAGCAGCGACACGTTGCCGAGGCTCTGCAGCAAGCCCAACCGGTAGGCATGACCGTCCGGCGAGGTCTGCTGCGTGGTCAGCACGATGAACGGGAAGTCCGACCAGGCGGGCTGTCCCGTCACCCACGCCGTCAAATCCCCGCTGCTCTCCCGAAAGAACGCCTCTTCGGCGATCAGAGCCACGCCGGCGCCGCTGTGAAGCGCTTCGGTGAGCTTGCCCAGCTCCGCGCAGATGACGCAGTCGAGCCCGGCTTCGCCCAGCTGATGCGCGGCCGCCCGCGCGTCACGCCCGCGCGGCGCGAGGATCAGAACGCGCTCGGCGCCGTCAGCGGCGGTCGGCATCCAACGGGCTCCGGATGAGCGGATCGCCGCTGCCGAGATAAGTCGGCGTGCCGGTGAAGATGCCGGAAAATTCGGTCAGTGGCGGACCGACGGTGAGGCCGCGGGAGCTCAGCTGAAACTCGCGAATGGTGTCCTCGTGCAGGCCGGTGCGTTTCTTGACCACCGAGATCGCGCGGCGCACCCGGCCTGCCGCCTCGAAATAGCGCAGCATGATCACGGCATCGCTCAGATAGCTGATGTCGACCGGAGTCTGCATCGGTCCCATCATGCCGTGCTGGGCCAGCACCAGGATGGTGACCACGCCGAGCTGATTCAAATAGCTCAGCAACTCGTGCATCTGCAGCACCAGGAAACGTTCGTCCGGCATCGCGTTGAGGTAGCCGTTCAGGCTGTCGATCAACACCACGCGTGCTTCGTGCCGCTCGACCGCCTCCCGTACGATATGGGTGAACTCACCCGGCGAAAGTTCGGCCGGGTCGATCTGCTGGATCGACAGGCGTCCATTGGCGAGGTGCTGGCGCACCTGCATCCCGAGGCTTTCGCCGCGCTCGCAGATGCTCGCCGTGCCCTCGTCGAAGGCGAAAAATGCCGCCCGCTCGCCGCGCTGAACCGCCGCCAGCGCATAGGCCATCGCGATCGACGACTTTCCGACGCCGGCGGCCCCGATCAGCAGTCCGCTGGTGCCGCGGTGCAGCCCACTGCCGAGCAGGGAATCGAGCCCCTGGTTTCCGCTCGACAGCGGCTCGCCCACGAACGGCTTGTGGTGCTCGGCAGCGATCAGCCGGGGGTAGATCGCGAGCCCGCCTTGGACGATGCTGAAGTCGTGGTAGCCGCCGCGGTAGGCCCGGGCGCGCATCTTGGTGACGCGCAAGCGCCGGCGCTCGGCGCCGTAATCGAGCGCGATCTGCTCCAGGTGGATGACGCCGTTGGCAATGCTGTGCAGCTGCAGATCGTTGTCCTGCGAGGAGAGATCGTCGAGCAGCAGCACGGTGCAGTTGCGGCCGACGAAAAAATGCTTCAGCGCCAGGATCTGCCGACGGTAACGCAGCGAGTTCTGCGCCAGCAGGCGCAGCTCCGAGAGGCTGTCGAACACCACCCGGGCGGGGTTGAGCCGGTTCACCTCGTCGAGGATGAGCTTGGTGGTCTCGCTCAGCTCCAACTCGGCCGGATGGAACAGGGTCAGCTCCCGGTCCGGATCGAGGCTGGCCTCAGGCGGGACCAGCTGGAAGATCGAGATCCCTTCAAGCGACCAGCCGTGCCGGGTCGCGGCCAGCCGGAGCTCCGTCTCGGTTTCCGAGAGTGTGACGTAGAGCGCGCGTTCTCCGCGACGCACCGCTTCGAGCAGGAACTGGATGGCGAGCGTGGTCTTGCCGGTGCCGGGCCGGCCTTCCACCAGGTAAACGCGGTCGGCGTCGATACCGCCGTTGAGGATGTCGTCCAGCCCCGCAATCCCGGTGGAAAGCGGCGCGGACTCGCGCGCAGGCGGATCAGATGCGGCGGCCGGCATTCTCGACTCCTGGTGAACCGCAACCTTAAAAAGCTCACGCCGCGATCCAGCATGTCGCGCGCGCGGGCCGCCGCTAACGGGGGCCCGCAGAACTATTTTAATGCGATCGGAGGCCGGACGTTCCCGGCATCGGCGCCCCATCGTCCGTGAAGCGGCGGCAGCCGGTGAACGGGACTGATCAGAGCGCGGTCGCGTGCGCGGCGGCAGCGCCGCGCACCAGCGTGTCCCGGATGATCGCCGGCGTCCATTTCGGTTCGAGCATGCAGGCAAGGTCGCAGACGTGCTGGGCGATGTAGGGTCCCGGCCGCAGCAGGATCGCGACGTGCGATTGCTCGAACAAGTGCGCGGCGTCGATCATGCGCAGGCCGCGGTCACGTCGCGGGTCGAACGCCATTTTTGGGATCACGGCCAGACCGAGGCCGAGCTTGACGTAGGCTTTCACCACTTCCGTGTCGGGTGCGTTGATGACCACGTTCGGCCGCACGCCCGCGCGGTCGAATGCACGGTTGAGCAGC
>DASWSO010000583.1:0-3308 GCA_036402635.1 Xanthobacteraceae bacterium | reverse complement strand
GAATCATCCATAAGCCTCTCGACCGGGTCTCGCCGCTGGCGGTGCCGGCGCTGCTGGAGATCGGCCGCGAGACCGTCTATGGCGAGGCGTCCGACGTGCTGCTGGCGGAAGCCGCCGATGAGCTCGGTAGAGAGGCGATGGGATGAAGTCTGAGGGCCACGGCGGTGCGCTGCCTTCCCCTGCAACGGGGAGGGTCGGGGAGGGGGTCTCTCCTGCGGCCGCGACAACGACCCCCACCGGACGCGCTGCGCGCGCCGACCTCCCGCTCGCAGCAGGAGGTGAAGTGGCGTGCGCCGGGGCGGCGCTGGTCGCCGACGTCGCCGGCGCGCTGTACTGGCCGGAGCAGCGGATGCTGGTCGTGTCCGACCTGCACCTGGAGAAGGGCTCGAGCTTCGCGGTGCGCGGCTCGCTGCTGCCGCCCTATGATACCGCCGACACGCTGATCCGGCTGGCGCGGCTGATCGAGCGCTATGCGCCGCGCAGCGTGGTCTCGCTCGGCGACAATTTCCACGACCGCGCCGGCGCCGACCGGCTGTCGCCGGCCGACCGGCAGACGGTGCGCGCGCTGCAGCGCGGCCGCGACTGGATCTGGATCACCGGCAACCACGATCCCGACCCGCAGGACGGCATCGGCGGGACGTTCCTCGACACCTTCACGGCCGGGCCGCTCGCCTTCCGTCACAAGCCGAGCGAGGACGCCGCGGCCGGCGAGATCAGCGGCCACCTGCATCCGGTCGCCGTGGTGGCGGTGCGCGGCCGCGGCGTGCGCCGCCGCTGCTTCATCGGCGACGGTGCCCGCATGGTGATGCCGGCGTTCGGCGCCTATGCGGGTGGCTTGAACGTGCGCCACCGCGCGTTCGCGGGACTGTTCGGAAAGAGCTTCACCGCGCATGTGCTGGGCGACGAGCGGCTCTACGCCATCGCGCCGTCGCGCTGCGTGCCCGACTGGGGCTGGGCCTGACGCGTTGCCGCTTCGTAGCCCGGATGCAGCGAAGCGAAATCCGGGAACAGACGATCCGGAAACAGACGCGTGTGCCCCCGGATTGCGCTGCGCTCCATCCGGGCTACGGCTTTCGCTTCACCCGCAGGCGGCGGCCGAGCATCACGGTCGCCACCACCAGCACGGCGAAGATCAGCGTCTCGGCGTCGATCGTCTCGCCGTTCACCAGCGTGGCCAGCAGCACGATCACGAACGGCTGCAGCAATTGGATCTGGCCGACGCGGGCGATCCCGCCCATCGCGAGGCCGGTATTCCAGAAGAAGAAGCCGATCAGCTGGCTGATCATGGCGGTGTAGATCAGCGCGACCCAGGCGGAGGCCGGCGCGGCGGCGGGGTGCTGCGGCCACGACCAGATCGTCGCGACCAGGGCGAATGGCAGCGAGATCATCAGCGCCCAGGCGATCACCTCCCAGCCCGGCATGTCGAACGAGAGCTTGCCCGCATAGGTGTAGCCGAACGCGGCCGCGACGATCGACACGCCCAAGAGCGCGTCGCCGCCGACCAGCGCGCCGGCGCCACCGTGGCGCAACGCGAACGCGACCACCACCGCGGCCCCGGCGAGCGCCACCAGCCAGAACGCGAGGCTCGGCCGCTCGCCCGCGACCAGCGTCGCCGCGAGCGTGGTGAACAGCGGCAGCACGCCGAGCACGACGCCGCCATGCGCCACCGGCACGGTCTGCATCGCCAGCGCGGAGGCGAGCGGGAAGCCGTAGACCAGGCACAGCGACGCGACGATCAGGCCGAACCACTTCTGGCGCGGCGGCACGCGGCGGCGGAAGTACAGCAGCAGCGCGCCGCCGCCGATCGCGGCGATCACGGCGCGCGCATTGGTGAGGAACCAGGGATCGAGATGCGGCACCGCGACCCGCATCGCCGGCAGCGTGCCGGCGAAGCACACCATGCCGATGAAGCCGAGCAGCAGCCCAAGAGTTTCGCTCCTGCGGGTCATCTCGTCCGTGTGACAGTCGCCACAGGCGAGCACCTCCGGCTCGGCGAAGCATATACGCGGCCGCGCCGCCTGCACAAAATGGCGGGCGCCCCGCGGGGTTGCTTCCGCGAGGCGCCCTCATTTCAGCGTCAGCCGGCCTGTAAGCCGGGTTCTGTAGGGCGCCGGCTTGCACCGGCGCGCGACGGCCATTCCTCTGCGACGGCGATTGCTCGCCGCCTCGTGCAACCTACCCGGACGGCTGATCGGGACATCCGATCCGCAGACCTCGCTCGCGCGAGGCGTTGCGCGCCGCCCCTATTCGGTCTTGCTCCCGGTGGGGTTTGCCGTGCCGGTCCCGTTGCCGGTCCCGCGGTGCGCTCTTACCGCACCGTTTCACCCTTGCCGCGCCTTCCCCGCAAAGGGAGGGAACGGCGGTCTGTTCTCTGTGGCACTTTCCCTGGGGTCGCCCCCGCCGGACGTTATCCGGCACCGTATGTCCAAGGAGCCCGGACTTTCCTCTCCGGCAGCCTTTCGGCATTTGCGCGGAGCGGCCGTCCAGCCGACTGACACCGGTGTTGGATGGGGATTGCGGACGCCGCCGTCAAGCCCGCATCACGGCTGCGGCGCCGACAGCGTCTGCGGCCCCTCCGCCAGCTTGCGGCGGTCGGAGCGGCGCTCGGTCTTGGATTTCGCCTCGGCCATGGCGGTATCGGCCATGTAGGTGCGGACCTTGCCGCAGTAGGCGCTCGACATCCGGGTGACCCGCTCGGCGCGGTGGCCATACTGGTACTTCAGCACGGTGTTGCAGAGGTCGCCCTTGGCCAGCTTGCGGGCGCCGGCGAGATATTTCATCCCCCATTCGAGATTGGTGGCGGGATCGAACAGCTCTTTCGAGGTGCCGGTGAAGCCGATGCCCTTGGCGGTCGCGTGCTTGATCTGCATCAGGCCGAGCGCGCCGCCGCGCCCGCTCACGGTCGGCTTGTAGTTCGACTCGACCCGCACCACCGCATGCGCGAGCTGCAGCGGCACGCCGTACGCCTCCGCCTTGCGGGCGATCAGGTCGGAAAGATCGTTGGCCATGGGCGCGGCGGACGCGTCGGTGGCGATGCGGGTGGCGGTGTCGCCGGCGATCGGCTGCGCCACGCCGCGCGGCACCGGGCGCGGCGCCGCGAGTGCTACGGCCGCAGCCGCACCCGGGACAGCCGGCTCGCCGAAGGCGAGGCCGCGGATCGACCAGCCGTCGCTGAAGCGGTTGTCGTCGGCGTGGAAGATCGCCTGCGGCTCGCTCGGCGCATAAGCGGCGAGCGTGCGGATCGGGTCGCGGCCTTCGCTGGCGGCGGGGCCGGCGGGCGGCATCGCCAGCGCGATCGCGTCGGCCGC
>DASWSO010000582.1:0-1538 GCA_036402635.1 Xanthobacteraceae bacterium | reverse complement strand
AAGCGCTTTCTCGCCGACGTGGTGCTGCCGTCGGGCGAGGAGATCACCGCGCATGTCGCCAATCCGGGCGCCATGACCGGCATCGCCGCGCCGGGCGCGCCGGTGTGGCTGTCGAAGTCGGACGACCCGAAGCGCAAGCTGCCCTACGCCTGGGAGCTGGTGGAAACGGATTTCGGCGCCGGCCCCGAGCTGGTCGGCGTCAACACCATGCTGCCGAACCGGCTGATCGCGGAGGCGATCGCCGCCGCCGGCATTCCGGAATGCGCCGGCTATCCGCTGGTCAAGCGCGAGTTCCGCTACGGCAAGGGCTCGCGCGTCGACTTCTACCTCGAATGCCCGCAGCGCGGCCGCTGCTATGTCGAGGTCAAGAACGTCCACATGATGCGGCAGCCCGGGCTGGCCGAGTTCCCCGACTGCGTCACCGCGCGCGGCGCCCGCCACATGGCGGAACTCGCCGACATGGTGGCCGAGGGCGCCCGCGCGGTGCTGATCTTCCTGATCCAGATCGGCTCCGCGACGCGCTTCGCGCCGGCGCGCGACATCGATCCGGCTTATGCGGCCGCGTTCGAGCGCGCCCACGCCGCCGGCGTGGAGGCGGTCGCCTATAGGTGCCGGATCACGCTCGACGGCATCGAGGTCGCCGAGCGCGTGCCGATCGTATGATCGTCTCTCACCGGCCCCGGCGCCCCGGAACGACACGTCCGTCGGTCCGGAAGGAACGTTGAGCTTGCGTCGCCGGCCTCGTTCCTTACATTGCAAAAATCTCATGGAACTCCTGCGAATGACCTATGTAGACGCGGCGGTGGCGCCGCTGCGCAAGAACGGCCAGATCAAGCTCTACAGCGCCGACGCGTTCGCCGGCATGCGGCGGGCCGGGCGGCTGGTGGCCGAATGCCTCGACATGCTGGCCGACGAGGTGAAGCCGGGCGTGCCGACCGAGCGCCTCGACACCCTCGTGTTCGAGTTCGGCATGGATCACGGCGCCTATCCGGCGACGCTGATGTATCGCGGCTACCGCCGGTCGACCTGCACCTCGATCAACCACGTGGTCTGCCACGGCATCCCGAACGAGAAGCCGCTGCGCGAGGGCGACATCGTCAACATCGACGTGACGCTGATCCTCGACGGCTGGCACGGCGATTCCAGCCGCATGTACGCGGTCGGCGAGGTGCCGCGCCGGGCCGAGCGGCTGATCGACGTGACCTATGAGGCGCTGCTGCGCGGCATCGCGGCGGTGCGCCCGGGCGCCTCCACCGGCGACATCGGCGCCGCCATCCAGGATTATGTCGAGCCGCAGCACATGAGCGTGGTGCGCGACTTCTGCGGCCACGGGCTCGGCCGGCTGTTTCACGACGAGCCCAATGTCGTGCATATCGGCCGCCCGGGCGAGGGCGTGGTGCTGCGCCCCGGCATGCTGTTCACGATCGAGCCGATGATCAATCTCGGCCGCCCGCACGTGAAGGTGCTCTCCGACGGCTGGACCGCGGTGACGCGCGACCGCTCGCTGTCGGCGCAGTTCGAGCACTCGGTCGGCGTCA
>DASWSO010000581.1:0-3238 GCA_036402635.1 Xanthobacteraceae bacterium | reverse complement strand
AGGTTCACGCCGGGCGGCGCCAGCCGATTGATCTTGACGACAGGCGTGTTGCCGACCGTTTCGAGGATGTTCTGAAAAATGCGCGACATGGACGTTCTCTGGTTGAGCGGGATGCGGGATTGGTGAAGCCTGTTCGAGCGACAGAAGGATGGCAGGTTTTCGGGGGAGACCACAATGCGACATACCGGCGTTCGAGGACCTTCTCGACGTCTCCGTCCGCCGGCTCCGCGTTCCCCCGTCCCGGCCCGCGGTTTCAGAGCTTACAGCCAGCAGCGAAACGCGTTTCACTCCGAACTTCTTGCAGGCCCCCTTGGCATGTCGGAGATGAATTGATTTGAAAGCGCGCATTTCGAGTCAGACTCTGAGGCGCGGAGCGGAACAAGAAGTTCCCGCGGCCGCGCGATGCCCCACAATGCTCCCGGGGCTGCCGCATTGGCTCCACATTATGGTCCCGAACCCTGGGCATTGAGACCTAGGCGGAGGGGCGGGATCTCCCCAGAAAAAAACTTAACGGCGTGCGCGCGCGGGTGTCACCCGGCCGCAGGCCCAAATCCTGGCGGACAACGCTGTAATGCGACTGTTGAAATTCGCGGCTCTCGCGCTCCTGGCAAACGTCAACGTCGCCACGGCGGAAATCGTTCCACCTATTCGCACCCCCGCGCTGCTCCGGCTGCAACTGCCCGAGCAGGCGCGCTCGCTCGATCTGCGGCCGGCGCTGCTGGAGCCGATCGCCGACGGGACCCCGGTGTCGTTCGAGGTTCCGGCAACGGCCGATCTCCAGACCTCGCTTGCGGACGAAGCGCAGCAGCCGAGCATCGAAGCGGTCTGCGATACACTGGCCTCCGCGGCCGCGGCCAACAGCCTCCCGCTGAGCTTCTTCCGTCGGCTGATCTGGCAGGAGAGCAAGTTCGACCCGCGCGCGGTGAGCCGCGCCGGCGCGCAGGGGCTGGCGCAATTCATGCCGAAGGTCGCCGCCGAAAAGGGCCTAATGGATCCGTTCGATCCGCTGCAGGCGCTGCCCGCCTCGGCGCGCTTCCTGCGCGATCTGCGCGCGCAGTTCGGCAATCTCGGGCTCGCCGCCGCCGCCTACAATGCCGGCGCGCGCCGCATCCAGGATTGGCTCGCCAAGCGCGGAACGCTGCCGCGCGAGACCCGCGACTACGTCGTGAAGATCACCGGCCATGCGCCCGAGCGCTGGCTCAATACGGCGCCGCAGGAGGCCGCCTTCGAGGCGCCGGCGCGCGCGCCCTGCAAGGGCGAGGAGGCGGAGGAGACGGTCGCGCTGATCGAGCCGATGCCGCTGCCGGCCGAAGTGGCGGCAGCCGCCGAAACCGTGAAAAACACGCGCGCCCGCGCCGTCGATGTGACGGCCTCGAAGGCGAAGCCGCGCGCGACGCTGGTCGCCCGCTCGCATGCCGCCAAAGCCAAGCAGACGCAGCTCGCCGCCAACAAGGGCAGAGCCGGCAAGCGCGAGGATATCGCCGCCAGCAGCCGCGGCAGCAAGCTGACGGCGCGGCTCGCCAGCAAGGTGCAGGTCATCGCCGACGAGCGCCCCGCTCGCCGCGGCAAGAATGCTGCGGCTGCGGAGCCGCAGACGAAAGCGTCGAAGCGCACGCAGGTCGCCACCGTCAAGGATCGGGTTCGCGCCAGCATCAAGATCGTGGCCAAGACCGAGCGCGGGCTCGTGCGCGAGCGCAAGCCGACGCGGCTCGCCTCCGCCCGCTGACGATTTACTTCGCCGGCACTTTCTCAACGAACCTGTCGCTGTAGGTGGCGTCGACGTCGATCTTGGCGCCCTGCACCGCCGCATCGAAGCGCTGCAGCACGCGGGCGGCGGTGTCGGCGCCCTCGCGGGTGAAATGCCCGTCCGGCGAATACATCGCGCGGCTGCGGCGGATCGCCTCGACGTAAAGCGCCTTGTCGCCGAGCGCATATTCCTCCGGCATCGCATCGGCGATGTCCTCGGGCGAATGGGACGCGACCCAGCGCAGTCCGCGCACCAGCGCATTGACCAGCGCCTGCACGGTGCGCGGATTCTTCTCGATGAACCACGGAGGCGCATACAGCACCGCGGCGTGCAGCGGCCCGCCGTAGACCTGCTTGGTGCCTTCCAGCGTGCGCGTGTCCGCCACCACCTCGATCAACTTCTGACTCTCCAGCAGGCTGATCACCGGGTCGACGTTGACCAGCGCGTCGATCTCGCCGCGCTTCACCGCCACCACCGCGCTCGCGGCGGCGCCGATGCCGACGAACGACGCGTCCTCGGCCTTGAGCCCGGCCTGCGCCATCATGTAGAGCGCCATGAAGTGCGTGCTGGAACCCGGCGCCGTGATGCCGATCTTCATCCCGCGCAGGTCCGCCGGACTTTTGTAGGCGGCGCGCTTCTCGCTGAGCACGCCGAGCACGAAGCCCGGAAAGCGGCCGAGCAGCGTCACCGCCGTGATCGGCTGTCCCTTGGCCTGCATCTGGATCGTGTGATCGAACGAGCCGGTGACGACGTCGGCGCTGCCGCCGATGAGCGCCTGCAGCGCGCGTCCGCCGCCCGGAAAATCCGAGATCTCGACGCTGAGGCCTTCATCCTTGAAGTAGCCGAGCCGCTCCGTGATCGTCAGCGGCAGGTAGAACAGCGCCGGCTTGCCGCCGACGGCGAGCCGCACGTTCTTCACCTCGGGGGCGGCGCCTTGCCCGCACGCGGGCCCGCCGAGCAACAGCAGCATGGCCGCCAAGGCGGCGCAAAACCGATCGATCCGCATGTCCACCCCCGCTGCAGCGAAGCGAAGTCTGACACGGCGACATCACGGACGTCATCGCATTTTGCACGCATGACGGGTTCTGACCGGCCGAGCGCGTGACGGACCACGTGCGGCATCCGCGCGCATGGCAGCGTTGCCGGACCGGGATTGTGACGGCGGCGGAACACCCACGCACCTCCGAGCTCCTGCTGGCGGCAGCATTCAAACGCGATTCGGATGTTGCAAGATGCACTTGCGCGCATTTGCCAGTCGCCAGATATGTCAGCCGCCAGCAGGAACTTAGATTTCCGTCCCGCTGCAGCCCGATGGCTGCTGTGCATTACGCGAATGCTTCTTGCCTCCCCTTTGTAGATGTTGCGGATTATTATTGAGGAGCCACCAAGAACTGGTGGCGAGCCGGAACCCGCTGATGTTGCGCTGCGTTGCGACCATCAGGAACAGGTGCAGCATGGATACCATCGGCAGGGGAATCATCGCGGGCTTTA
>DASWSO010000580.1:0-1951 GCA_036402635.1 Xanthobacteraceae bacterium | reverse complement strand
GGTCGGCGGCCCGCCGCGCGGCGCCGTCACCTCCACCAGCACGCCGGCGATGTCGGCGGTCTTCTCGCGGATCGCATCCATGATCGCGTGCGCCGGCGGCCGCGTCTTCCAGTCGGCAAACTCGAACTGGATCACCCCGATGGTGTCCTCGGTGATCTCGCTGGAGCCGCGCGGCTGCTCGCCGGTGCGGGTGTAGATCGTCTTCAGCCCGTCAAACGTCAGGACGCGCTCCTCGACGGCGCGGATGGCTGCGTCCTTCTCGGCGAGCGAGAGGTTGCCGCGGCCGTGGATGATCGCCTGGCCGTAATCGGGCTCGACCTTGGGGAAGAACTCGACGCCGCGGCCGAACTTGCCATAGGCGGTCTGCACCACCACCAGCAGCAGCACGGCCAGAGCGAGCGTCATGCCGGGATTGCGCAGGGCGAGCCGCACCGTGCTCATGTAGGGACCGGTGTCGCGCGCCCGCTCGTCATGCGGCACCGGCGCCGACTTGCCGAGCAGCGCGCCGAGCGTGGGTGTGAAGAACAGCGCAACCACCAGCGACGCCGACAGCGTCGCGATCAGCGTGATCGGCAGGTATTTCATGAACTCGCCGACGATGCCGGGCCAGAACAGCAGCGGCGAGAACGCCGCGACCCGGGTGGCGGTGGCGGCGATCACTGGGCCGGACATGCGCTTGGCCGCCAGCGAATACGCCTCCTTCGGCGGCATTCCTTCCGCCATCCGCCGCTCGGCGAACTCGGAGACGATGATGGCGTCGTCGACCAGCATGCCGACCGCCAGGATCAGCGAGAACAGCACCACGATGTTGACGGTGAGGCCGGCGAGCTGCAGCCCCAGCACGCCGGCCAGGAACGAGGCGGGAATGGCGATGCCGATGAACAGCGAGGCGCGGTAGCCGAGCGCGAACAGCATGATCACGATCACCAGCAGCACGCCGGTGGCGACCGAGTTCTGCAGGTCCGCCAGCATCTGCCGGATGACCTTGGACTTGTCCTGCGTGTAGGCGGCGTTGACACCTTCCGGCCAGGTGGCTTTGAGCTTCTCGACCACCTGCTTCACGCCGTCGACGGTCTCGATCAGGTTGGCGCCGGTGCGCTTGGAGACCTCGATCGTCATCGCCGGCTTGCCGTTGACACGGGTGATCGAGGTCGCGTCCTTGAAGGTCGGCTTCACCTGCGCGACGTCGCCCAGCGTCACCACGGCGCCGGACGTGGAAGCGACCGGGATCTTCAGCACATCCTCCGGCTTCTCGATCAGCGCCGGCACCTTCACGGCGAAGCGGCCGCTGGCGCCTTCGAGCGCGCCCGCCGCCACCAGGCTGTTGGAGGACTGGGTGGCGGCGATCAGCTGCTCAAGCGAGACGCCGTAGCTCTTCATCAGCATCGGCTCGGCGATGATCTCCACGACTTCGTCGCGGGCGCCGCGCAGCTCCGCCGCCAGCACGCCCGGCACCTGCTCGACCGCGTTCTTCACGGTGCGCGCGATGCGCAGAAGCGTGCGCTCCGGCACCTCGCCGGAGAGCGCCACCACCAGCACCGGATAGAGCGAGAGGTTGACCTCCTGCACCAGCGGCTCGTCGGCGTCCTTCGGCAGGTCGCGCTTGGATTCGTCGACCTTGGCGCGCACATCGGCCAGCGCCGACTTGGAATCGAAGCCGGCTTCGAACTCGAGCAGCACGAAGCCGCCGCCCTCGAACGCGGTCGAGCGCATCTCCTTCACGTTGCCAACCGATTTCAGCTTGGTTTCGACCGGGCGCAGCAGCAGCCGCTCGGCGTCCTCAGGGCTGATGCCACGCTGCGACAGCTGCGTGTAGATGATCGGAACCTTGATGTCCGGCTCGGCTTCCTTGGGAATCGTGCGATAGGCGACGAAGCCAGCCAGCAGCAGGAAGATCAGCGTCGCGATCGTCAGCCGCGCATGGCTGATGGCGTAGTCGATGAGCTTGAAC
>DASWSO010000579.1:0-3818 GCA_036402635.1 Xanthobacteraceae bacterium | reverse complement strand
CCGCCGCCCCGGCGCCGGCTATGCATTCCGCGAATTCGCGCAGCGTCACGGGGATTTCGCGATCGTCGCCTGCGCGGCGGTTGCCGACGCGAACGGCTCGCGGCTCGCGGTCGGCGGCGTTGCCGACCGCCCAATCGCGCGCGACTTCGGCACCGCCGGCGGCAGCGCGCTGGACGACGCGCTCGCGACGTTTGCCGACGATCTCGAGCCGCGCGACGACCTGCACGCGACCGCCGAATACCGCCGGTCGCTGGTGCGGAACATCGGGCGCGCCGTGATCGCGGAGGCGCGACGATGCGCCTAAGCGCCTCCGCCCGTCACCGCGTCGCGTTCGAACTCAACGGCCGCGCCGTGCAAGGCGACGCCGAGCCGCGCATGCTGCTCACCGATTTCCTCCGTCACGTCCTCGGCATGACCGGCACCCATGTCGGCTGCGAGCACGGCGTGTGCGGCGCCTGCACGATCGAGATCGACGGCGCGCCCGCGCGCGCGTGCCTGACGCTCGCGGTGCAAGCCGACGGGGCGAAACTCCGCACCGTCGAGGGGCTGGAGCCGGCGCCCGGAAAGCTCTCGGAGCTGCAGGCGGCGTTCCGCCGTCACTTCGCGCTGCAATGCGGCTTCTGCACCCCCGGCATCCTGATGTCCCTCGACTGGTATCTGCGCCAACACCAGGACCCGAGCGAGGCGGAGCTGCGCGAATTCCTCGGCGGCCACCTGTGTCGCTGTACCGGCTATGTGCCGATCATCGCGGCGGCGCTTGACGCGGCAGCGCGGAGGCGCGAGGCGCGCGATGTTTGACCTCGGCACCAGCTTCCTGGCGAGCGTCGCGCGAGATCCGCAGGCGCTGGCGCTGGTCGACGGGCCGCTGCGGCTAACCTACGCCGAATGGTACCGGCGCATTTCGGCGCTGGTCGTCGGTCTCGATGCGCTCGGCCTCAAGCCGGGCGACCACCTCGTCACCGTGCTGCAGAACCGCTGGGAGGCCGCGACCCTGCACTGGGCCTGCCAGTTCGCCGGGCTGACGATCACGCCGATCAACTGGCGCTCCAAGCCGGACGAGATCGACTTCTGCCTGCAGGACGCCGACGCGCGCGCCGTCGTGTACGAGGCCGTCTCGGCCGAAGCCGTGCATGCATCCGGCGAGGCGCGTATGCGGCAGCGCATCGCGCTGGGGGCGCCGACCGAAGGCGACATCGCGTTCAAGTCGCTGCTGCGCGAGGACGCTCCCGATGCGCGGCCGCGCGCTGACGCCGACGCATGGTCGGTGATGCTCTACACCTCCGGCACCACCGCGCGCCCGAAAGGCGTGCCGCGCCGGCATCGTGCCGAGCGCGCCGCCGCGGTCGCGCATGTGGCGCAGAACATGTACCGGCACGGCGAGCGCACGCTCGGCGTGATGCCGCTCTATCACACGATGGGGGTGCGCTCGCTGCTGGCGATGTCGCTGATCGGCGGCGCCTTCATCTGCCTGCCGCGCTTCGACGTGCCGCGCGCGCTGGAGCTGATCGAGGCCGAGAAGATCAGCAACCTCTATCTGGTGCCGACGCTCTACCACGACCTGGTGCATCACGAACGGTTCGCGCGCGCCGCCGTGGGCTCGGTGCGCAAGCTCGGCTTCGCCGGCGCGCCGATGACCGACGGGCTGCTGAAGGAGCTGGTGGCGGCGTTCCGACCCGACCTGTTCGTCAACCACTACGGCTCGTCGGAAATCTACACCTTCACCATCGACCAGGACGCGCCGGCGAAGCCAGGCTCGGCCGGCCGCGCCGGCATCAACCAGCTGATCCGCGTCGCCAGGCTCGGAGCGGCCTCGCCGGACCAAGTGGCCGGCCCGGGCGAAGAAGGCGAGATCGTCGCGCTGGCGTCGAGCGACGAAGCCTTCGAGGGCTACTGGCGCCGGCCCGACGCGACCGCGAAGGCGCTGCGCGACGGCTGGTACTTCACCGGCGACACCGGCTACTTCGATGCCGACGGCGACCTCTACGTCACCGGCCGGGTCGACGACATGATCATCACCGGCGGCGAGAACGTCTCGCCGGTGGAGATCGAGAGCTGCCTGTCGCTGCATCCGGCGGTGTCGGAGGTGGCGGTGGTCGGCCTTCCGGATGCGCGCTGGGGCAAGATCGTCGCCGCCTTCATCAAGCGCCGCGCCGCCGTCGAGCATGCTGCGCTCGACGCGTTCTGCCGCACCTCCGGCCTCGCCAACTTCAAGCGCCCGCGCCGCTACCTGTTTGTCGAGGCGATCCCGAAGTCGCCGGTCGGCAAGCTGTTGCGCCGCCAGCTGGTGGCGGGGGAATACGAACCGGAACAAGTAGCGCCCGCCGGACAAGAAAAAGGAACCGCAGCATGAGATCGATGCGAGCCATACGCCAATGACAATCCCCATGACCTTCACCGACCCGCGGCTTGCCAGCCTTGACGGCTTCCGGGTCGAGATCGACGAGGCGCGCGAGCGCGCCGACGTGATTTTGGACCGGCCGCCGCTCAACGTGATCGCGATGCCGCAGCGCGACCAGCTGCGCCTCGTGTTCGAGGCGCTCGACGAGGATGCGCGCGTGCGCGTGATCGTGCTGCGCGCGGTCGGCGAGCACTTCTCGTCCGGCGGCAACATCAAGGGCTTCTTGGAAGCCTCGCCCGAGCACGTGTCGAAGCTCGCCTGGAACATCGCGGCGCCGGCGCGCTGCGCCAAGCCGGTGATCGTCGCCAACCGCGGCTATGCGTTCGGCGTCGGCTTCGAGATCTCGCTGGCCTGCGACTTCCGCATCGTCTCGGAGACCTGCCATTACGCGCTGCCGGAACAGCGGCTCGGGCAGATCCCCGGCTCCGGCGGTTCGGCGCGGCTGCAGAAGATCATCGGCATCACCCGCACCAAGGACATCGTGATGCGCTCGCGCCGCATCCCGGCGAAGCAGGCGGTGGAGTGGGGCATTGCCACCGAGATGGTGGCGGACGACCAGCTGGAAGCCGCGACCGACGCGCTGGTCGACGAGCTGCGGACGTTCTCGCCGATCGCGCAGCGCACCGCCAAGAAGCTGCTCAACGACACCGAGGACGCGACGCTTTCGATCGCGATCGAGCTGGAAGGCCACGCCTACAGCCGGCTGCGCCAGTCCGACGATTTCCGCGAAGGCGTGGAGGCCTTCCACGCCAAGCGGCCAGCCAAGTTCAAGGGCAGCTGACGGCGGCGGCTATAGCGGTCAGGCGCGAGCGCGCCGGCAATGACGCGCTATTCCAGATCCACCCGGAACGGAGTGCCCTCGCCGCATTCGACGCCGCGGCCGATCGCCTCGATCGCCGTCACCATGCGGCCGTCGCGCTGCAAAATGTGGTCGGCAAACGCCACCAGCCGGGCGTTCGGCGTCGCGCTCGGCGACGCCTCGCGCAGCGCGCGGGCGATCGCGGCCTCGTCGCGCTTCGGATTGAGGGCGCAGGCCGCGATATAGGCGCCGGCGGTGGAGCGGCTGATCCCGGCCCAGCAATGCACCACCAGCGGGGTGCGGCGGTGCCAGCGGGTGACGAAGGCGATCAGCTTGTGCACGTGCTCTTCGCCGGGCGCGTTGAAGCCCTCCATCTCCACCGCGATGTCGTGCATGCCGAGGATCAGATGGTCCTCGAACGGCACGCAGTCCGGCCGCACCACCTTGGTATGGTCGTTGATCAGGGTGACGATATGGCGCGCGCCGCTCTCCTCCACGATCGGATGCAGGCGGGCGAGGGAGCAGACATGGATCATGATGCTTCGACAGTGTTCTTGGCGGCTCGGCGTACCGCATTAGTGTAGCCGCTTGGCGAAAGCGTGACGCGCGACCCTCGCGCCA
>DASWSO010000578.1:0-1855 GCA_036402635.1 Xanthobacteraceae bacterium | reverse complement strand
GTCCTCGCGAAAGCGGGACCCAGCAATCACCGCCGTCGCTACTCATGCACGGCTGCGTATACTGGATGCCCGCCGAAGCCTGTCATCGGGCCGGCCGACGGCTGGACCCGTTGGCGGGCATGACACCGGAGTGATTCAGCTGCAGACGATAGTGCTCTAACGGCGGCGTGGCGCGGGAGTCGCCGACGCTTAAGCCGTGTCCGCGAGCCTGAAGACGACCAAGCCCAGTTCCGGGTCCGTCGTCTCCACGAAAGCGCTTGTCACCGGTGCGCCGATACTCAACTGCTCCGGTGTGCAATCGACCACATTGCACAGCAGCCTGCCGCCTTCTTCCAGATCGATCAGAGCCACCACATACGGCGCTCGCTCTTTCCATTCCGGCTGTACGGGCCGGCGCACGACCGAAAAGGTCGCGATCGTCCCGCGTCCGCTGCGCTCGTTCCAGACGATGCCGCCGCCGCAGGATGGGCAGCTGGCGGAAGGCGGCCACACGGATCGGCGGCAGCTCTCGCATGCCGGCATCAGCAGGCGTCCTTCGCGCGCCGCCTTCCAGTGCGGCGTGGCCTCGCGGCCGTTGCGTGGTGCCGAATAGATCATGCTTGCCCCAGCAGCAGCACCCCGTGGGTGGCGAAAAGGCCACCCATCCCGTGGGTGAGCGTTACTTTCGCGCCCGGCACCTGCCGTGCCCCCGCTTCGCCGCGCAACTGCACGACCGCCTCGACCAGATTGCCGATGCCGGCCGCGCGCCCCGGATAGCCATGCGACAGCAGGCCGCCATGCGTGTTCACCGGCAACCTGCCGGAACGCGCAAATGCCCCGGTCCTGAACGCGGCTCCGGCCTCTCCTTTGGCCGCGAACCCGAGATCCTCGACATTGATCAGCAGCGCGATGCTGAAGCAGTCGTAGACGAGCGCGACGTCGATGTCGGAGTGGGCCAGGCCGGCGAAGCCCAGCGCCCGCTCCAGCGCGGCCCCAGCGCCGAAGCGGGTCAGCGACGCCGCCGCCGACAGGTGCAGGTGCGTCATCGCGAAGCCGGCGCCGAGCACGCGCACCGGTGTGCTCCTGAGATCGCGCGCGCGCTCCATCGCCGTCACCACCACGGCGGCGCCACCGTCCGACACCGGCGAGCAGTCCAGGAGCCGCAGCGGATCGGCGACCATCGGGCTCGCGCGGTAGCTCGCCAGGTCCATTGTCGCGCGCATGTGGGCGTTCGGATGCCCGCTGGCGGCGGCACGGTCATGCAGCGCCACCGCTGCAAGATCCTCATCGGTGGCGCCGAACTCCTGCATGTAGGCCCGTGCCACCATCCCGAACAGCGACGGCACTGAAGGCCCGAACGGCCGCTCGATATCGGGATGCACCGGCCCGGCGTCGGCCAGCGTCTGTACATACGCATTGCGGCTCACCACGCTTAGCGGCATGTCGGCGGAGACGATCAAGACCGTCCTCGCGCTGCCGCCCGCGATCATCGTGCGCGCAAGGTCAACCATGATGGCGGGCGCTGCGCCGCCGCCTTCGAGCGTGAGCGCGACCGGCGGCGCTATGCCGAGGTATTCAGCGAGCGCCGCCGCATGGATCAGGTAGGAATCCGAGCGCGGCGAAAGCGTCAGCACCGCGTCGACGTCGCGCAGCGTCAGGCCGGCATCGTCGAGCGCGCCACGGGCGAGCCGCTCGTGCAGTGCCATCGGGGTCACGCCGATCATGCGCCCATGCGGGAACTCGGCAATGCCGACAATGGCGGCGTCCTTCATGCGCGCTCCCCGGCGGCCAGTTCGACATCCGCGCCGGCCTCATTGACGAGCCAGCGCGGCTTCCAGCCGCCAGCGCCGTAGAGCCGATGCTGCATCTCCTGCGG
>DASWSO010000577.1:0-5147 GCA_036402635.1 Xanthobacteraceae bacterium | reverse complement strand
GTCCGGCTGGATCACGATCCAGGCGGTCACTTCGCCGGAGGCCGCCGCCGCAGGCGCGAATGGGATACGGAAGCCGAGCGTCAGCGCGCCGCCGGCCGCGGCGACGCTCGCCAGCAAGGCGCGGCGGCTGAGGCGCGCCTTCGGCGCGCTTTCGGCCTGGTCAGTCATCGGTCCTCAAACCTTGTCGGGTGTGCTCCAGCGCCAGAAGTCCGTTCCCTCGTCGCGGAGGAACCGCGCCAGCACCATCTGGTGCACTTCCGAGGCGCCGTCGACCAGCCGGGCCGCGCGGGCCCAGCGGTAGATCCACTGCAGCACAGTGTCCTTGGAATAGCCGCGGGCGCCGTTGAGCTGGATCGCGGTGTCGGCCGCGAGGTGCAGCGTATCGGCCACGTGGTTCTTGGCCATGGAGATTTCCTTGCGCGCGAAGTCGCCCCGGTCAAGCTTCCAGGCCGCGTGCATGGTCAACAGCCGGCCGATCTGGATCTGCTGCGCGGCGTGGCCGAGCTTCATCTGCACGCTCTCGCGGTCCGCCAGGCGGACGCCGAAGCCCTCACGCCGCGACACATATTCCTGCGCGATTTCGAGGCAGCGCTTGGAGAGGCCGAGCCAGCGCATGCAATGGGTCAGGCGCGCCGGGCCGAGCCTGATCTGCGTCATCTTGAGGCCGTCGCCGATCCCCATCAGCACGTTCTCGTCCTCGACTTCGAGGCCGTCGTAGATGATCTCGCAGGTGCCGCCATGCTCCTCCGGGCCGAGATTGCCGACCCGGCGTACGATCCGCCAGCCGGGCTGGTCGCGGTGATAGAGGAACGCGGTGAGCCCGCGGCGCGGATCTTCGGAGGTGCGCGCCATCAGGATGAAGTGCGAGGCTTCCGCCGCGCCCGAGATGAACCATTTGTGGCCGGTGATGTGCCATTTGCCGCCGTGGCGCTCCGCCTTGGTGCGGATCATCGACGGGTCCGACCCGCCGCCCGGATGCGGCTCGGTCATCGCGAACGAGGAGCGCACGCGGCCCTCGACGATCGGGCGCAGCCAGCGCTCCTTCTGCGCCGGCGTCGCCACCTTCGACAGCACGTTCATGTTGCCGTCGTCGGGCGCCTGACAATTCAGCGCGTTGGGACCGAAGATCGAGCGGTTGGCCTCCTCGTACATCGCGGCCCAGGCGATGATCGGCAGCGCCATGCCGCCGAACTCCTTGGGCGACTGCGGCGCCCATAGGCCGGCGGCCTTGGCTTTCTCTCGCACCGGGGCCAGCACGTCGAGCCGGATGTTCTCATATACGTCGTAGTTGCCCGGATCCGTTTCGAGCGGGATCACCTCCGCATCGATGAAGGCGCGCGTGCGCACGCGGAGGTCTTCGATCTCGGGCGGCAGCGTGAAATCCATGGCGGTTTGCCCCTTGTGTCGCGGCTCGGTCGCGAGCCGTCAGCCCTTCAGCGTGCCCAGGATGCCGCCGTCGACCAGCACCGTGGTTCCGGTCATGTAGCGGCCGGCGTCGGACGCAAGCAGCAGCAGCGCGCCGTCGAGGTCGCGCTCCTCCCCGAACCGTCCGGTCGGGATGTCGCGCTTGAAGCTCGCGCCCTTGTCGCTCTGCAGGTAGTCGCGGTTGATCTCGGTGACGATCCAGCCCGGCGCGATGGCATTGACGCGGATGCCTTTGAAGGCGAGCTCCAGCGCAAAGCTCTTGGTGAACTGCGCCACCGCCGCCTTGGAGACGTTGTACGCGATCGTGCCCTTGGTGACGCCGAAGCTCAGCACCGAGGCGGTGTTGACGATGGAGCCGCGCTTGCCGGCGGCGAGCATGCGGCGCGCCGCTTCCTGCGCCCAGGCGAACACCGAGTCGAGATTGACGTCCAGCACGCGCCGCCACTCGGTTTCGGGCATCTCGATCGCGCGGTTCGAATGCGCCACGCCGGCATTGTTGACCAGGATGGTGACGGTGCCGAACGCCGCCTCGGCGGCGTCGAAGGCGCGCCGCATGGCGTCGCGGTCGCTGCCGTCGGCCGCGATGGCCAGAGCACGCCCGCCGGCCTGCTCGATCTTCTCCTTGACCGCCTGCAGGCGGTCGGCACGGCGTGCCGCCAGCACCACGGCGGCGCCGTTGGCAGCCAGCACCTCGGCGAAGCGCACCCCAAGCCCGCTGGAGGCGCCGGTGACGAGCGCGACCTGGCCGGTGAGATCGAACAGTTCTGCGGCTTTCATCGTTCCTCCGGCTTGCGTTTCGCGCGTCGGCGCCCGGCGTTGGCCCTTGGCCTGTCGCGCCGGCCGGCACCCTGTAACATAGCAGGCTCGACCTGCGGCAATGGATCAATGAACAAGGCCCATTCCCTCGAACGCGTGCCTGCGAGATGACTCGGACCGAGAAAGAAAAAATGCTGGCCGGTGAGTTGTACCGGCCCGGTGATCCCGAACTCCAGGCCGAGTTGGCTGCCGCTAAGGCCTGGATGGTCGAGTACAACGCGGCGCTGGCCAACTCCGCGGCCGAACGCCACGTTCTGCTCACCAGACGGCTGGGATTCGTTGGTGCCGGGGCGGTCGTCCGGCCACCCTTCCATTGCGATTACGGCTTCAACATTCGGCTTGGAGCGGACGCATTCCTGAACTTCAATTGCGTGATCCTGGACGTTGCCGAGGTCTCTATCGGCGACGGCACCCAGATCGGACCCGCCGTTCAGATCTATGCCGCCGACCACCCGCGCGATCCTGCCCAGCGCCGCGCCGGGCTCGAACTCGGCCGGCCGGTCAGGATCGGGCGCCATGCCTGGATTGGCGGCGGCGCCATCATTCTCCCGGGCGTGAGCATCGGTGACGATGCGGTTGTCGGAGCCGGAGCGGTGGTGACCCGGGACGTGCCGGCGGGTACGACAGTGGTTGGAAATCCCGCTCGCCCGATCGGCTGAGAGCGACCACCACACGACGTGACGACTGCAAATCCGATCTGCTAAAAGGCGCTCATGGCACACGATCACACCCACCACCACGACGACCATGACCACGAGCACGGGTCCGAGCTCTCTGACATGCAGCTGCGCGTGCGCGCGCTGGAATCGGTGCTGACCGAGAAGGGCTACATCGATCCGGCCGCTCTCGACGTCCTGATCGAGACCTACGAAAGCAAGATCGGCCCGCGCAACGGCGCGCGCGTCGTCGCCAAGGCCTGGGCCGATCCCGAGTTCAAGCGCTGGCTGCTGACCGAGAGCGGTGCCGCGATCGCGTCGCTCGGCTATGTCGGACGCCAGGGCGAGCACATGCTGGTGCTGGAGAACACGCCGGAGCTGCACCACATGGTCGTGTGCACGCTGTGCTCCTGCTATCCCTGGCCGGTGCTGGGCCTTCCCCCGGTCTGGTACAAGTCGGCGCCCTACCGGTCGCGCGCTGTGTCCGATCCGCGCGGCGTGCTGCGTGACTTCGGCGTCGAGCTGCCTGCGACGACGAAGATCCGCGTCTGGGATTCCACCGCCGAGATGCGCTACCTGGTGCTGCCGATGCGGCCGGCCGGCACCGAGGGCTGGAGCGCCGAGGACATGGAACAGCTGGTCACCCGCGATTCGATGATCGGCACCGGCCTCCCGCTGCGGCCGCAGGACGTGCGCTCATGAACGGCGCACAGGATCTGGGTGGGCAGCACGGCTTCGGTCCCGTGCTGCCGGAGCCGAACGAGCCGCCGTTCCACGCGGAGTGGGAGCGCCGTGCCTTCGCGCTGACGGTCGCGATGGGCGCCACCGGCGAGTGGAACATCGACCAGTCGCGTTACGCACGCGAGAGCCTCCCCCCGGCCGACTACCTCAGCAAGACCTATTACGAGATCTGGTTTGCCGGGCTGGAGCGCATGCTGGTCGCGCGCGGCCTGGTGAAGCCGCAGGAGATCGAGGTCGCCAAGGCGCTGGAGCCGGCGCGGCCGGTGAAGCGGACGATGCGCGCCGCCGACGTCGCGCAGACGCTCGGCCGCGGCGGGCCGGTGTCGCGCCCGGCCCCGCAGCCGGCGCGCTTCGCGGTCGGCGACCGGGTGCAGGCGAAGAACATGCATCCGCTGAGCCATACGCGGCTGCCACGCTACGTGCGCGGCCGCGTCGGCACGGTGGAGCGCGTGCACGGCTGCCACGTGTTTCCCGACACCAATGCGCGCGGCGAAGGCGAGAACCCGCAGTGGCTCTATGCCGTGCGTTTCGACGGGCGCGAGCTGTGGGGACCGGACGGCGACCCGACCGCGATGATCTCGATCGACGCGTTCGAGCCGTACCTTGAGCCGGCATGAGCCAAGCGCGTACCGAGATGGCTGCAGCTGAACGAGAGCCGGTTGCCGAGGCGGCAGCGCGCGGCGCGACCGCGGCGGTGCCAGGTATTCCGCACGATGCCAGCGGGCCGGTGTTTCGCGAGCCATGGGAGGCGCAGGCGTTCGCGATGACGGTCGCGCTGCATCAGCGCGGCGTGTTCACCTGGCCCGAATGGGCGGCGGCGCTGGCGGCCGAGATCAAGCGCGCGCAGGCGGGCGGCGATCCGGATTCCGGCGACACCTATTATCTGCACTGGCTCGCGGCGCTCGAATCGCTGGTCGCCAAAAAACGGATCACCGATCCCACGACACTCACGCGCTATCGCGACGCCTGGGATCGCGCCGCCGACCGCACGCCGCACGGCGCGCCGGTCGAGCTCTCGCCGGACGATTTTCCCGGCTGACGCACGCCCTTCATGCATGCTGCGGCGTATGGATTCCGGGCTCGCGCTCACGCGCGCCCCTGAATGACGTCGATGGTGTTTCGACGCATTGACGCGTGCGCAAGCGTTTCCGCTTTTGGTCCTGATTTGTTGTCGAAGAACGAATCGGAACTGATTCTGCAGCGCTGATGCGGATGTAAACGAGGCGCTAACGCGCCACCGAATTGCGCGTACGAGATCGCTGCGGAAAACCGGCCGGCGTTCATTGCCGTGCAACGTTTCCGCCTTTGATCCCGATTCGTTGTCGAGAACGAATCGGAACTGATTCGATGGTGCTGATGCGAGTGTAAACGAGACACTAACGCGCCGCCGATTAGCACGCGCGCGACATCGTTTGGAAAAAATGCGCCGGCATTTATGGCGCGCGCAACGTTTCCGGCTTTGATCGCGTTTCGTTGCTGCAGAACGAATCGCGGCCGATTCTCCAGCGC
>DASWSO010000576.1:0-4063 GCA_036402635.1 Xanthobacteraceae bacterium | reverse complement strand
CCCGCTCCATGAAGCGCAGGTAGCTCGCGTGGTAGACCACGCCCGAAAAGTCAGTGTCCTCGTAGTACACCCGGACCCGCAGCCGGTGCCGCCCATCCGCGATCGTGCCGGCAAGGCTGTCGTGGCTCAATGGCTGCCCCTTGCGGTCGCGTGGCGGAGGCGTCGCAAAAAAAGCGGCTTCGCCTCGCTGTCGCCCCTCTCTGCTTTAGAATTGGCGCCATGGATGCCGCAACCCCTGACTGGGGCGGCGGCGGGGAGGCTGGGCGCGATGCGATCCGCACAGACCGCAGGGTTGGGACTGCGGCGCTCCGCCGCGGTAGCTCTGCTTGCGTTGCTGCTGACGGCCGGCGCCGCGGCGGCGCAAGCCTGTCGGCTGGAACCGCTCGGCACCGGCACGGTGCGCGCGTTCTCGGACGACGCCACCCTGATGCTGGACGATGGCCGTAGCGTCCGGCTGGACGGGATCGACGTGGGACCTGTTACGCAAGCGGCTCCTCTGCCGCCACTTGCCGGCCAGGCGGTCACATTGCGAGGGCGCAGCGCCGCGCCGGACCGCTACGGCCGCATCCGGGCTTTCGTGTTCGTCGACGGGAAGGAGGCGGATGGTCCGGTCCAGTACGCGATGCTTTCGGCCGGACAGGCCCGCGTCAGCGGACGCGGCCTGGACAAAGCCTGCCTCGACGCGCTGCTCGAACGCGAGCGCAAGGCGCGCAAGGCCGGCCTTGGAATCTGGAGCATCCCCGCGTATGCGGTGAAGCGCGCTGAGGACGCCGCTGGCGTGCAGGCATCGCGCGGACGTTTCGCGCTGGTCGAGGGTCGCGTGCTGTCGGTGCGGGAAAGCGGCGGCACCATCTACGTGAACTTCGGCCGCCGATGGTCGGAGGATTTCACGGTCACCATTGCGAAACGCAATGAGCGCATCTTTACGGCCGCCGGGCTGGCGCCGCAGCGGCTCGAACGGCGGCAGATTCGGGTACGCGGCTTCATCGAGGAACGCGGCGGGCCGTGGATCGAGCTGACCGGTCCCGAGCAGATTGAGCTGATCGAATAAAACTAGGTGTCGCGCTGGTGTCGGTGGGCAAAATTCGCGGATGGGTGAAGGGCCGGCGGCGCGTCGCACGCGGCGGCTCTCTGCTCATGGCTGCGTTGCTGCTCGCCGGCTGCGCCAGTTCGCTGCCGGGGGAGCGGCAGGTGAGCATGCCGGACCCGCCGAAGACGGCGGAGGCGGTCACGCCGGCGCAGCGCGAACACCAGCGCATCCTGGCCGGTCATGGCGGGCGATACCAGGATCCGCGGCTGGAGGCGCTGCTGAATCAGACCGTCGAGCGGCTGGTCGCCTCCTCCGAACGGCCCGACCTGCGGTACCGCGTCACCATCCTGAATTCGCCGGCAGTCAATGCGTTCGCGCTGCCTACGGGCCAGCTCTACGTCACCCGCGGGCTGCTGGCGCTCGCCAACGACACGTCCGAGCTCGCCTCCGTGCTGTCGCACGAGATGGCGCACGTGATCGCGCAGCATGCGGCGATGCGCGAGGATCAGGCGCGGCAGGCGGCGATCGTCAGCCGCGTCGTCAACGACGTGCTCAACGATTCCGAGATGGGCGCGCTGGCGCTCGCCAAGTCCAAAATCGCGCTGGCGAGCTTCTCGCGCGCGCAGGAGTTGGAAGCGGACGGCATCGGCGTCGGCATCGCGGCGCGCGCCGGCTACGACCCGTACGGTGCAACCCGTTTCCTCAGTTCCATGGGCCGCAACGCCGGCCTCAAGCCTCCTGGGCCGAGCGGCGGCGACGGCCGTTCGGTGGACTTCCTGTCGTCGCATCCGTCCACACCGGACCGGGTGAAGAGCGCTCTCGGGGCCGCCCGCCAGCACACCGCGCCGGGCGCCGGCGACCGCGACAAGGCCGAATATCTCGCCGCCACCAATGGCCTCGCATTCGGCGAGGACCCGAGTGAAGGCTACGTGCGCGGCCGTCGTTTCCTGCATCCGCGGCTCGGCTTCACCTTCACGGCTCCCGAAGGCTTTGCACTCGACAACACCGCGCAGGCGGTGCTCGGCCTGAAGGACGGCGGCAGCCAGGCGCTGCGGCTCGACGTGGTGCGAGTGCCGGCCGAGCAGCCGCTCACCGAATACCTCACCTCGGGCTGGATCGAGCGGGTCGAGCCCGACTCGGTGAAGGAGCTGTCGGTCAACGGCCTGCCGGCCGCCAGTGCGGGCGCCAAGGGCGAGCAGTGGGCGTTCCGCCTGTACGTGGTCCGGGTCGGCGGCGACGTCTACCGCTTCGTGTTCGCCGCCAAGCAGCACGCGCCGGAGTCGGACCGGGCTTTCGCCAACGCCGTCAACAGCTTCCGCCGCATGAGCCTGTCGGAAGCGGAACAGGTGCGCCCGTTGCGGCTGCAGGTGGTCGCGGCCGCAGCCGGCGACACGCCCGAACGGCTGGCGACGAAGATGGCGACCGACCGGCCGCTCGAGCGCTTCCTGGTGCTCAACGGCCTCGTCGCCGGCCAAGCGCTAACTCCCGGCGAGCCGGTCAAGATCGTGGTGGAGTGAACGGGCGACAGCCGCCGCATCGACGGCCCTGAAAGCAAAAAGGCCCGGCGCAAGCGCCGGGCCTTTTTGCTTTTCAGGAAGCCTAAAGAGGCGTTCAGGCGGCCTCTTCGACCAGCGCCTCTTCGCCTTCGGCCGGCTTCGGACCGCGGCGCGGGCCCTTGGCCAGCGCGGCCTCGATCTCCTTGACGGCCTCGGTCTCGGTCACCCGCTCGACCACCGCGATCTCGCGCGCCAGCCGATCGAGCGCGGCTTCGTACAGCTGACGCTCGCTGTAGGACTGTTCCGGCTGGCTCTCCGACCGGAACAAATCACGCACCACTTCGGCGATCGCGACGATGTCGCCGGAGTTGATCTTGGCCTCGTATTCCTGCGCCCGGCGCGACCACATCGTGCGCTTGACGCGGGCGCGGCCCTTCAGCGTCTCAAGCGCGCGCTTGACCACCGCCGGCTCCGCCAACTTGCGCATGCCGACCGACACCACCTTGGTGGTCGGCACCCGCAGGGTCATCTTGTCCTTGGCGAAGCTGATGACGAACAATTCGAGCTTGTAGCCCGCCACTTCCTGCTCTTCGATCGCCATGATCTGGCCGACGCCGTGCGCCGGATAGACGATGTATTCGGTGGTCTTGAAGCCCTGGCGCTGGTTGGTCTTCTTGGCGACCACCTGCGGCTCCGGCGCCTTCTTCGGCACCGCGTGCAGTTCCACCGGCTTCTTGGCCTGCTCGACCGGCCTGCGCACGGCTTCCGCCGGCTTCTTCACCTCGGGAAGCTTGCGCACCTCGACCGGCTTCTTGGTCTCGACCTTCTTGACCACGGCGGGCTTGCGGGCCGGCAGCACCGGCTTGCGCGCCTGCTCGGGCGCCTTGCGAATCTCGATTTTCTTGGTGCCGCGCTCAGCCGGCTTCTTGGCTACCGGGGTCGCGGTGGTCTTCTTGGCGATCATACGGCGCTTGGCTCCTTGTGCCTTCGGCTTGGATGCGCCGGAGGATCTGGTCTTGGGCGCCGCATGGCGGGCGGCGGCCGAAGTGCGGGAACGCCGGCTCGCGCCGGCTGCGGTCTTCTTCTTCTGATGTCGACGCGATTTTGCAGCCACAGCTTGCGCGTGGAACGTCACGCCCTCTGTCTCAGGGATTAAGGGGAGCGACTCGTAAAATTAGGCTCCCCGGAGGGAGCGCGTACGGGCCGCTATCGAGCATATAATGTTAATGTATCAGAATTCCAGGGCGTTTGGAAGCGCCGGAACCCGGAAATCGGCCATTCGGACCGAAAAAACTCAAGGATTTCAGATGCGGGGTTAACGCTGTCAGTCGCCGGAACCCGGATTCTGCGAAAAGAACTTGTCGAATTTCTCGGGCGTGCCGTCCCACGCCTTGCCGTCCGCGGGCGCGTCTTTCTTGATCGTGATATTGGGCCAGGTCTGCGCGAAATCCGCGTTGATCTTCAACCACTTCTCAAGCCCCGGCTCGGTATCCGGCTTGATCGCCTCGGCCGGGCATTCGGGCTCGCAGACACCGCA
>DASWSO010000575.1:0-4776 GCA_036402635.1 Xanthobacteraceae bacterium | reverse complement strand
CGCCATCTTCGTGACCGATCCGGTGGAGCCGAAGAAGTTCCCGAAGCGCATCGCCTTCAACGTCATTCCGCAGATCGATACGTTCATGGAGGACGGCTACACGCGGGAAGAGTGGAAGATGATGGCCGAGACCAAGAAGATCCTCGACCCGAAGATCAAGCTGGTCGCCACCTGCGTGCGGGTGCCGGTGTTCATCGGCCACTCGGAGTCCGTCAATATCGAGTTCGAGAACCCGATCAGCGCCGACGAGGCGATGAACATCCTGCGCAACGCGCCCGGCTGTCTGGTGGTCGATAAGCGGGAGCCCGGCGGCTACGTCACGCCGTACGAGGCGGCCGGCGAGGACGCGACCTACATCAGCCGCATCCGCGAGGACACCACGGTCGAGAACGGGCTCGCCATGTGGGTGGTGTCCGACAACCTGCGCAAAGGCGCGGCTCTCAACGCCGTGCAGATCGCCGAAGTGCTGGTCAACCGCAAGCTGATCCAGGCCAAGCGCAAGGCCGCGTAGCGGCGCCCGCTCGTCTTAACGGGGGTCGCCGAGGGAGCCGCCCATGCCCCGCGACCCCGATCCGATCGTCACGCGGGCGCCCGTGATCCCGGTGCTGACGATCGAGCGCGTCGAGCACGCGCTGCCGCTCGCGCGCGCGCTGGTCGCCGGCGGCTTGCCGGTGCTGGAGGTGACGCTGCGAACGCCGGCCGCGCTCGACGCGATCGCCGCCATCGCGCGCGAGGTGCCGGACGCGGTGGTCGGCGCCGGCACCATCACCACGCCCGGCGACATCGCGGCGGCCGAAAACGCGGGCGCCGCCTTCCTGGTCAGTCCCGGCACTCCGGCGGAACTGGCGGAGGCGCTCGCACGCGCGCGCGTGCCGGCCCTGCCGGGATGCGCAACCGTCAGCGAAGCCATGGCGCTGGCGGCGCGCGGCTTCACGATGCTGAAGTTCTTTCCGGCCGAAGCCTCCGGCGGCATCGCCTGGCTCAAGGCGGTGGGCGCGCCGCTGCCGGGCTTAAGCTTCTGCCCGACCGGCGGCATCGACGGCCGCAACGCCGCCGCCTACCTGGCGCTCGCCAATGTCGCCGCCGTCGGCGGCTCGTGGGTGGCGCCGAAGGACGCGGTCGCGGCCGGCGACTACGCCCGCGTCACCGCGCTTGCCCGCGCCGCGGCGGAGTTGCGGCGCTGATCCGGCCTTACGCGGCGTGGCGCGCGGCGGCGGATTGCTGCACCGGGCCGCGTTCGAACAGCATCCGCCGCTCGAAGAAGGTGGAGCGCAGGAACGGGTAGCGCTGGTGCACGCGCTCCTTCTGGGCGCGGTAGTCGAGCGTCATCAGGCTGATCGGCTTGGTGAGCTGCGGGTAGACCCGCGGTTCGCAGACCGGGCGATGCCCGAACACGCGCTTGTAGAAGGCCTGGTGCTCGCTGCGCACGGCGGCCAGCATCAGGTCGGCGTTAAAATATTCGCCGGCGAGCCAGATCAGCCGCAGCGTCAGGTACGGCAGTTCCGGGTGGTTGCGGGCGCAGTTGTAGTCGGCGACGAACCGGGTCGGATCGACCAGGGTGCGGCCGGCGGCCAGGTGGGGGCGCAGCACGTCCTCGAACACATGCGTGCTCGGCATTTCGTCGGCGAGGCTGCTGGCGACGTGCAGGCGGATCGAGCTCGCCAGCGTCCCCTCGATATAGAGGCCGAAGATCCAGACGTTGGGCAGGTCGTCGTCCGCGTCGGCGAAGCGCCGGGTGTGATCCGGGACGATGGTCTGCTCCCGCAGGTAGGCCTCGTAGCGCAACCGGTAGATGGCTTCTTTGTCTTCGGCGGTGTCCGCGCGCCGGTAATCCAGGCATTCCAGAAGTTGTGCCGCCCGCTCATTAAAGCTCGGCACGGGACTGCTCTCGACTGCACTCATGCTGGGCCTCGTCAGCCGGACCGTCCGCTCCGGCCCGTAAGACCCAAGGTTAATCAATCGTTAAAGAAAGTAAAGAAAAGACAAGATTTAAAGTAAACGGCGGCCAAGCTTTCTCCAAATGCGCGCAGTTGCGCGCCCGCAGCCGCCCGGTTGGGCGTCTACGCGGCTCGTCTGGAGGTTGTGTCTGTTTACGAAGCGCGCCCGCAGTCGCGGGCGCCTGCCGGCGTCAGGCGACGCGGCCCAGCATCGCGCCGGCGGAGTACAGGATCTTGCGGATGTCGCGGCCCGGCACCGGCCTGCTGAACAGGAAGCCCTGGGCCTCGTCGACCGTGGTCTCGCGCGTGATGATGGCGAGCTCGGCCTCAGTCTCGATGCCTTCCACCACCACCGACATGCCGAGTTCGGCAGAGAGCCGCGCCACCCCGCGCAGCAGCGTCAGCGACCGGCTGTCGGCCAGGATGCCGCGCAGGAACATGCGGTCGATCTTGACCTTGTGCAGCGGGAAGCTGTGCAGGTAGCTGAGGCTCGAATAGCCGGTGCCAAAGTCGTCGAGCGAGATGCGTACGCCGAGCTCGCGCAGCTCGTTGAGCGCCAGGCGGGTCTGCTCGGTGTCCTGCAGCAGGACCGATTCGGTGATCTCGACTTCGAGCCGGTTGGGCGAGAGCTTCGACACCGCCAGCGCATCCTTGACGGCTGCCACGACGCTGCCGCGGCGGAACTGGATCGGCGACAGGTTGACGGCGACCCGCACGTCCGCCGGCCAGCGCGTGCATTCGATGCAGGCCTTGCGCAGCACCCGGCTCCCGATCTCGACGATCAGCCCCATCTCCTCGGCGACCGGGATGAACTCCGCCGGCGAGATCATCCCGCGCTCGGGATGCGGCCAGCGCAGCAGCGCCTCGCAGGTGGATACCCGGTGGTTCCGGAGATTGTAGAGCGGCTGGTAGTAGACCTCGAACGTGTCGTTCGCCAAGGCGGTGCGCAGGTCGAGCTCGAGGTTGCGGCGCGCCTGCGCCTTGATGTCCATTTCGGGCTCGAAGAAGCGCCAGCCGGCGCGGCCGTCCGACTTGGCGCGATAGAGCGCCATGTCGGCGTTCTTCAGCAGCAGGTCGGCGTCGGCGCCATCGTTGGGCGCGACGGCGATGCCGATGCTGGCGCCGATGACGATCTCGTGCCCCTCGATCTGGTACGGCTCGCCGAGCACGTCGACGATGCGGCGCGCCAGCGACGCGACCTGCTCGGGGCGCCGCACCGGCGCCTGCAGCACGACGAATTCGTCGCCGCCGAACCGCGCCACCACGTCGGAATCGCGGATCAGGCCGCGCAAGCGGTCGGCGACGCAGCGCAGCAGCTGGTCGCCGAACGGATGGCCGAGGGTATCGTTGACCTGCTTGAACTGGTCGAGATCGACGAACAGCACGGCGCAGGAGCCGCCCCGTTGGATCAGCGCGAGCGCGCGCTCCATGTGCTCGCGGAAGAACGCGCGGTTGGGCAGTCCGGTGAGGCCGTCGTAGCGCGCCAGGTGATTGATCTTGGCTTCGGCGTTGCGGCGCTCGGTGATGTCTTCGATCAGCACCACCGAACCGCCGTTCTCCATCGGCTGGAAGGTCAGCGCCAGCACGCGCCCGTCCTGCGTCTCGAGCACGAAATCCTCGCCGACCGGCTCGCTGCCGCGCCGCTCGAACTCGTCGGCGAGCCGCGCCGCGTCGGCGGCAGAGAGCCTGCCGGCCCGCATGCAGTCCTGCACCAGTTCGTGCATCGAGGCGCCGCGCCGGGCGATCTCGGAGGGCAGGCCAAGCAGGTCCAGGCTGCGGCGGTTCGCCACCACCAGCCGGCCGGTGGCGTCGAACATGCACAGGCCGAGCGGCATGTTGTTGAGCGCGGTATCGAAGCGGCTCGCCAGGAAGGTGATGTCGCGGGTGGCGATCACGGCGTCCAGCAGCGTCCGCCGCAGCCGGTCCGCGATGAACTTCATGCCGGTGAAGAACGGTACCAGAACGAAGGCGAACACCGTGTAATAGGGCTCGGAGGCGGACAGAAGCGCCGCCGCCAGCGGGCCGCCGGCACACAGGATTTGCGCGCTGACCAGCGCACTGCTGCCGAAATTGCGGCCCGCGATCCCGATCAGGTAACCGAGACAGGCCGCGAAGCTGAACAGTTCGACGAACGGATCGTGGGTGCGGACGAAGCCGATCAAGCACCAGGTGCCGAGCAGCGCCACGTAAGCGGCGGCGCCGGCGACGTAACGCATTTCCCACAGCCGGCCCTGCTCGGTGGTATGCAGGTTCGGCCGGTTGCGCACGAAGGCGCGCATGTCGGCGGCGCGCGCGCAGGCCACCACGGCGAGCGCGAAGGTACAAAGGTAGATGAGCGGTTCACCGGTGCGCCAGCCGGTGATCAGCGCCGCCGCGATGGTGCCGATGGAACCCGCTGCCAGCGAGCGCGGGTCGTCGTACAGGGAATCTACAAGCGAGATGTAGATCTCTGTCGGAACTTCCTCCCGCGGGCGGGCGAATAATCGCCTGATACGCATACTGACCAGGGTGGCGGAACTCGCTGCAGTATCACCTCATGAAATGAAAATTTCGTTCGTTCGGCCGCGGTATTAATCCGCTAAGCCACGCCAGCATCGGCAGATTCGGGCCAAAATACACGCCCAGGATGCGGCTGGTAGTATTCCCGAAACCTTCCGAAGGCCGCGGACCCGACCAATCAGGCGAAGCCGACGATCTTCAGGTGGTCGGCGTCGAACAGCGGGGTCCGGATGGTGGTCGCCGCCTCGGCCACGAAGCCGTCGACCATGCGCTTGGCCCGGTCGCGCTCGGCGCTGCCCCAGCGCGGGAATTCGCCCGCCAGCGCGGTGCGGAACTCGTC
>DASWSO010000574.1:0-5762 GCA_036402635.1 Xanthobacteraceae bacterium | reverse complement strand
GGACGACACCGAAGCCGGCGTCCGCCGCCAGCCGGGCGAGATCGACCGCATCGGCGGCAGCGTCGCCGCGGTAGGAGTAGTTCATGATCACCAGCGCGCCGCCCGGCCGCAGCACGCGCGCCGCTTCGCTTATGTGTCGCGCGGCGAGGTCGGAACCCGCCTGCACGATGTAGGGAAACACGTCGACGGCGCAGACGGTGTCGAAGGTCTCGTCGCGGAACGCGCCGAGGTCGAGCCCGGTGGATCGTACGACGGCGGTATTGCCGAGCCGGCGGCAGCTTTGCCGGGCATGAGAAAGCATGCTGGCAGAGATATCGGTGCCGACCACGTAGCGCACGTGCGGTGCGACAGCCCGGACCATGCGGCCGGTCCCGCAGCCAATGTCGAGCAGGTCGCAATCCGGTCCGAGCAGGTCCCAGGCCCGGAGCAGCGCGACGATCTCTTCGGTGGCGGCGGCGAGCAGGCCAGGATCGCCGAATGCGTAGAGCGCGACGGCGGCTTCCGGCGCGGTCTCGCCGGCGCGGTCGAACGCCGCCGCGCAGCGGGCGATGGTCTCGCCCGGCGGCGCGGCGCGGGCCGTATGGTCGATGGTGCCGAGCACCCGCTGCACCACCTGATGCGCGCCGGGGTGGCCACGGTCGAGCGCGAGCAGCCGCGCGACACGCTCCGCGCCGTCATCGTCGCCGGCCGTGCGCAGCGTATCGAGATAGCTTTCGGCGGCGTCACGCGCCTGATCGGCACTGCCGCAGCACGCGAGCACATGCATCAGCGCGACGTTGGCCGGTATGGCGCCGGACGCGCAGGCGTTCAGCGCGTGACGCAGCGGCGCGGGCATCTCCGCCCGCCGCAGCGGTTCAGGAGACGCGCGCATAGACCTCGGCCTTTCGCCAGACGCGGCGGCGGTTAGCGCGGTCGGCCGCGCCCCAGCTGTATTTGTAGGCCTCGCGGCCGCGCAGCAGGTGGAACTCGCTTGCCCCGTCGCGCACCGCCTCCTCGATCGCGTGGCCCGCCAGGATCGTGCCGGGGCTTTCAAACTCGTAGGCCGGATCGAAGCCGGTGAGATAGGCGTAGGCACGCTCCGCATCGGCGAAGCCATAATAGGCGCCGACGATCTCGCCGCCGATCCGCAGCGCCCACAGCCGCAGCAGTCCGGCCGCGTCGAGCGCCGCGATGGCGCCGCGATGGAAGCTCACCACGCGCGGGTCGGTCAGCACGCCGGCTTCGCCGCGGGTCTGCCAGCGCGCGCCATGCAGACGAACGAGCGCGGAAAACAGTTGCTCCCGGTTCTGCGCGTTGCCTCGTAGGATTTCGACTTCGCCACGGCGCGCCGCGCGATTGCGGGCGGTGCGCAGTTTCTGCCGCTTAGCCGCGGGAATCACCTGGCGCAGCGCCTCGATGCGAGGCGGCAGCGTCAGCACCGGGCAGACACTGTGCGCATCGACATGCTCGATCACGCCGGCAGGAAGTCGGAGCCGGAGCGCCGCTGCGCCGGGAGGAAGCTCGCCGAGTTCGCACTCGTCGTAGTCGCGCAGGCTGTCCTCGATGTGTTGCGCCAGCGCCTGCGCGGTTTCCTGCTCGCGCTCCGGGTCGAGCAGGACGTCCAGATAGTCGCTGGCCCCGATGCCGAGCGAGAGCAACCGGCGGCCGCGGCTGCCGTCCTCGCGGTAGAGCGGCGCCAGCCCGACCAGCTCGGCGCCGCGCCGGATGGTGAGGACGCGCAGCGCGCCCGGCGCGAAGGCGTCCCACCACGGCAGCAGCCATGCGGGCGACTGGAACGGCGTTGCGCCGCAGCGCCGCCACAACGCCCACCACTCCGGCGCCAGCGCGGCCAGTTGCGCGACGGTCCGCAATTCCGTGACGGTGAGGGCGCTCATGCGGCACCGGCGACCGCTGGCGCTCTGCCATTGGCCAGCATGCGATAGAGCGCAAAGTACTGCGCGATCATCCCGGCCGCGGAAAAGCGCGCGCGCGCCGCGGCGCGGCACGCCTCGGAGTCCAGTGCGCCGGCGTCGCGCATTCGCGCAGCCATGTCTTCGACGGTGCTCACCAGGTATCCGGTGCGGCCGTGCTCGATCGTGTCGGCGAGCGCCCCGCCGGCGAGCGCGACCACCGGGGTGCCGCAGGCGAGCGCTTCGCGCGCCACCAGCGAGCTCGTCTCCGGGACGCCGGAGGCGATGACGAGGCAGCGCGCCGCGGTGAGAAAGCGCCGCTTGCGGGCCATTCCGAGCGGTCCGATGCAGCGCCGCAAATCGTCGAGGCGCGGCTGCACCTCGGCGGCGAAATAGCGCTGGTGCTCCGGGTAGGGAAACACCTCGCCGGCGAGCAGCAAGGCAAGGCCGGCGCGGCTGGCGGCATCGAGCGCGAGATGCACGCCTTTTTCGGGAGCGATGCGCGAGAGCATGAGCGCGAAGCGACGTTTGGCGTGGCGCGCCGAGAGCGCGTCGAGATCGACCCCGTTCTCGATCGGCGGCAGCAGCCCAGAATGCGGCGGCAAGCTGCGATGCTGATCGGCCGAGACGGCGTGCATCCAGGTGTCGGGACGGCGCGGCACCAGCGCCTCCGGCGGATACCAGGCGGCGGGGCCGTGGAGGGTGGCGAGCACCGGCACGTCGGCCTGCGGCAGGTAATGGTGGAAATCGATGCCGTGCATGTGGACCACATCCACCGGCCAGCGCTGCAGCGTGTTTTCGATGGCGAGCCGATGCCGTTCGCGCGCGGCCGCGACCACCGCGTCGGTCAGCGTGCCGGCCGGGCGCGGCACCGTCACCAGCGTCTGCGCCGCGGACGAGCCTTCGCACGCCACCACGATCGAGCGATGGCCGGCGCGGACGAGCGCGCGGTCGAGCGCGGTCAGCACCTGCTCGGCGCCGCCGACGGCGTCGGGTCCGACCGGCGCCAGCGGGTAGGCGACGCTGAGGAGGGTCAGGCGCACGCGCGTTGTCCCAGCTCGAACCGGTCGAGCGCGGCCGTGGCGAGCCGCAGCCATTCGGCGCCGGTCAGCCCCAGGCCGGCCCACTCGTACAGCAGCTCGCCGCCATTCGGCAGCATGCGGAAGTCATAAGCTGGGGCCCTGCGAAACCGCTCGACCTCCGCGCAGAACAGCGACAGCGTGCGCTGCTGGGTCGCGTGCGCCTCCAGCATCCGTTTTTTCAGCGCGCGCGCCCGCTCGTCCAGCGCGATGACCAACTCGCCGGCGTCAGGATCGGCTGCGAAACGCTGCGTCACCATCTTGTTCTGCACGCCGCGGTAATACGGCATCTCGATCACAGCGGGCACGCGGGCTCCCGCACGCGCGGCGGCATGCACCGCAAAGGCGGTGGCGTCGTGATCCGGATGGCCGCCCTCGTAGGCGTGGGTGAGCACGACCGTGGTGCCGCGCGCGGCGAACACATCGATGAGCTGCGCGGTGATCTCGGACAGGCGATGCGCGGCCTGTTGGTCCGGAATGTCGAGGCAGACCAGCCGGTCCTCGGGCACGGCGGCGAGGGCGAGCGCCTGCTGCAGTTCGCGGCTGCGAGCCGCGGCGTACGCTTGCGCGGACGCGAAGCCGTGCGCGCGCGCATCGTGAAGATTGCGCGGCGCGCCGTCGGTGACGACGATCACCGACGCGCCGCCGAGCCGTGCCAGTAGCGCGCCGCAGCCGATGGTCTCGTCGTCGGGATGCGCCACCACGACCGCGACATGGGCGGCCGGGATCCGATCGGCTGCGGTGCGGGCGAGCCGCAGCAGCTCGTCTGCCGCACTCGGCCTTGCCGGCGGATGCACGATGGCATGCATCGCGCCCGGCTCCGCCTAGGCCGCCGACGCGGCGAGTTCCGCCGGTGCGCGCGCCTGCGGCCGGCCCGCATAGCGGCGCACCATGGCGGCACAGAATTCCGCGAATTCCTCCGCCACCTGCGGCGGGCTGGTGTGATGCGGGGCGATGCCGCGATGCTCCGGCGTGAAGCAGAACGTGACGGTCACGTCGAAGTCGGCCAGCGCTTCCATCTGCCGGTCGAACCAGGCGAGCGCATTGGGACGGAAACTGTCGGCCCAGGAGAGGCCGGTGCGCAGATGGCGCACGCCGAGCCGCTGCATCCAGCGGACCGCCTCGTCAAGCCGGTGGTCCTCGAAATGGAACCACTGGCAGAGGCCGAGCGCGGGCGTCAGCTGGCCAAAAGTCTCCAGCGCCAGCTTGGGCGTGCCGTCCTCGCGCAGGATGCCCATGTAGAAGTGCCGGTAGTACGAGGAGCCTTCCGCCTCGCGGTGGCGCGTGGTCGCCTCCCAGCTGGAGGGCAGATCGTAGAGACTGTACCAGTGGATGCGGGGACTGAGGCCGACCAAAAGCTCGGCGGTGCGCTTGAGCCCCCACGCCTGCACCTCCTCGGCGCCGAAGGTCGAGACGCCGACCTCGCTGACCCAGATCGGCAAGTCGGTGACGGCGCGGATGAGGTCGAGCTTGGCCGGCCATTCGTGGATCTGCCAGAGGTTCCAATCAAGCGGAAAGCCGTGCACCGCCACCACCTCCATGTGGTCGAGCACGCCGCGCGCCGCCATGTTGCCCATGAACGCCGGGTCGATCGGCGAGATCCCGCCAAGGACGCGCGGGAGGCTGTGGTTCTCGGCATGAATGGCCCGCGCGGCCGCGGTCGCGGTCTCGGCAAACAGCGCCCAGTCCGGATCGAGCTGCAGGTCCCAATGCGACTTGTTGTTGGGCTCGTTCCAGATCATCGCGGCTTCGATCATGCGGTCGTCCTCTTGGCGGGATGCACGGCGCCGGCGCCGGCGGGGGCCTCGGCGCGGCGGCAGATGTAGACCTCGTCCTCCGGATGCGCGGTGATCTCGAAGCCGGCGCTGCGCAGCATCGCCTCGACGCAGGCACGGTTCGGCGCCCACCAGTTGGTTGGATCGTTGGCGTAGCTGTGCTCGATAAAGTGCATCTTCGGATAGCCGGGCGCGTCGAAATGCTCGGTGACCCAGAAATCGTAGTTTTCCGCCGGCTCGCTCGCTTCGCGGCTGCCGCGCTGCATCGACTGGAACACCATCAGGTCGCGGGCGACGTATTCGTGGATCAGGTCGAGCGCCAGCAGGGGGTGGCGCAGGTGATAGAGCACGCCCATGAACAGCACGACGTCGAACCGCTCGCCGAGCGCCGCCACGTCGTAGACCGAGAGCTTGCGGAACTCGATCTCGAAACCGCTCACCTCGGCGGCGAAGCGCGCTTGCGCCAGGTAATCGTCGTCGAAGTCGACGCCGAGCACGCGTTCGGCGCCGCGGCGCTTCATCTCCAAGGAGTAGAAGCCGCCGTTGCAGCCGATGTCGAGCACGGTGCGGCCGGTCAGGTCCTGCGGGATGGCGTCGGCGAAGCGCTGCCATTTGGCCGCCGGATAGTCGCCGAGAAAGTGGCGCGGCGCGGTGCGGACACCGTTGAGATCGAGGTTGTGGAACCACGGGCCGAGCGCCTCGACGCGGCTGCGGATCTCGTCGCGGGAGAGAGTTATGCTCATTGCGGCGCCGTTCCGTTCGGACGCACCGGCTCGCGCTTGTAGTTGGCGGGCAGCACGCCGGCCGCCGGACCGGATGCAGACGCGGCCGGCTGCGGCGCCCGCAACAGGCTGATGGCGGCGTGGTAGCCGTGCACAGTGCCGACATCGATGTAGATTTCGCCGGCCTTGACGCCGATGGCGCGGCCGCCCGCCGCCAGGTAGGCGTTCACCAGCGTGCCGATGTACTCGTCCTGGCAGCGCCGCTGCAGCCAGAGCCGGTGCAGGTCGTGAAAGACG
>DASWSO010000573.1:0-2355 GCA_036402635.1 Xanthobacteraceae bacterium | reverse complement strand
GATAGCCGAGATCGAACTGTTCCTCGATCTCGGCATCGCCGAGATACTTCTTCACGTCGGCGTCTTTTTTCAGCAGCGTCAGAAAATCGCCTTCGCCGCGCCACACCGGCATGGCGTTGCGCTGCACCAGCGCATAGGCCTCTTCGCGGGCGGCGCCCTTCTGCGTCAGCGCCAGCATCACGCGCTGCGAGTGGATGAGCCCGCCGAGCTTGTCGAGATTCTTCTGCATGGTTTCCGGATAGACCATCAGCCGGTCGATCAGGCCGGCGAGGCGGACCAGCGCGAAGTCGAGCGTGACCGTCGAGTCCGGACCGATCATGCGCTCGGCCGACGAATGCGAGATGTCGCGCTCGTGCCAGAGCGCGACATTCTCCAGCGCCGGCGTCACATAGGCGCGCACCATGCGGGAAAGCCCGGTGAGATTTTCCGACAGCACCGGGTTACGCTTGTGCGGCATCGACGACGAGCCCTTCTGCCCTTCCGAGAAGAACTCCTCCGCCTCCAAAACCTCGGTGCGCTGCAGGTGGCGCACTTCGGTCGCCAGCCGCTCGACCGACGACGCGATCACGCCCAGCGTCGCGAAATACATGGCGTGGCGGTCGCGCGGGATCACCTGGGTCGAGATCGGCTCGACCCGCAGCCCCATCTTGGCCGCGACGTGCGCCTCGATGCGCGGATCGACCTGCGCGAAGGTGCCGACCGCGCCGGAGATCGCGCAGGTCGCCACCTCTTCGCGCGCGTGCTCCAGCCGCCGGCGCGCGCGGGAGAACTCCGCATAGGCGTAAGCAAGCTTGAGCCCGAACGTGGTCGGCTCCGCGTGGATGCCGTGCGAGCGGCCGATGGTGGGAGTCAGCTTGTGCTCGAAGGCGCGGCGCTTGAGCGCGGCTAAAAGCCCGTCGACATCCTTGCTCAGCAGGTCGGCGGCGCGCGTGAGCTGCACGTTGAAACAGGTGTCGAGCACGTCCGACGAGGTCATGCCCTGGTGCACGAAGCGCGCCTCCGGCCCGACGATCTCGGAGAGATGCGTCAGGAACGCGATCACGTCGTGCTTCACTTCGCGCTCGATTTCATCGATGCGCGCCACGTCGAATTTCGCGTCGCGCCCTTTCTCCCAGATCTTGCGCGCGGCTTCCTTCGGGATCATCCCGAGCTCCGCCATCGCGTCGGCCGCATGCGCCTCGATCTCGAACCAGATGCGGTAGCGGGTCTGCGGGTCCCAGATCGCGGCCATTTCCGGCCGGGTGTAGCGCGGGATCATGCGTGTTCCTTCTGACCTCCCCCTGCAGGGGGAGGCCGACGCGCGGCGCGTCGGGTGGGGGTCATCTGTCGCCCCTCATCCTGAGGAGCGCGTAAGCGCGTCTCGAAGGACGAGGCATCACGCGGCTTCCCCGCGCGCCATCGCGGCCGCATTGCGGATCGCCGCGATGTTGCGGCGGTAGGCGTCGGCATTGCCGCCCTTGAACACGGCGGAGCCGGCGACCAGCACGTTGGCGCCGGCGCGCACCACCTCCGCGGCCGTCTCGGTGGTGACACCGCCGTCGACCTCGATGTCGATCGGACGCCCGCCGGCGAGCGCGCGTAAATCGCGGATCTTGTCCAGCGCGCCCGGAATGAAGGCCTGCCCGCCGAATCCGGGATTGACCGACATCACCAGGATCAGGTCGACCAGATCGATCACCGGCTCGACGGTTGAGACCGGCGTGCCGGGATTGAGGGTGACGCCGGCCTTCTTGCCGAGCGCGCGGATCGCCTGCAGCGAGCGGTGCACGTGCGGGCCCGCCTCCACATGCACTGTGATCAGGTCGGAGCCGGCCTTGGCGAACGCCTCCAGGTACGGGTCGCAGGGCGCGATCATCAGGTGCACGTCGAACGGCTTGCGCGAGTGCGGACGCAGCGCCGCCACCACCGCCGGGCCGATGCTGATATTGGGCACGAAATGCCCGTCCATCACGTCGACATGGATCCAGTCGGCGCCGGCCTCGTCGATCGCCCGCACCTCGTCGCCGAGCCGCGCGAAATCGGCGGCCAGAATCGACGGCGCAATCTTCAGGGGACGGGACATTCGAGGCTCCGGGAAGAGCGTTGCCGTACCACGCCGCCCCGGTCGCGGCAACGCAGCGGCACCGGGAGTGGCCAGGCCGGCGGGGCTTCGGTTCCCTCCCACCGCGGAGCGGCGGGGAGGGGAGGCACCGCCGCCGGCGCGAGCCATGCGACCTCAGCGCTCGCCATCTTTCGGTGCGATACGGCGGGCGAGCGGCAGCAGCAGTTGCGGCAGCAGGTAGATCGGGAACTGCGCCAGCGCGAAGTAGAGCCAGGTGACGTCGGGCAGCGCGCCGCCGGTCGCGGCCAGCATCA
>DASWSO010000572.1:0-3454 GCA_036402635.1 Xanthobacteraceae bacterium | reverse complement strand
GAAGTCGTCCTCCTGGTGCGGCTGCAGCCGGTGGCGCTGGCGCAGCAGCAATTTCGCGTCGGCCTCCGCGTTGGCGAGGCTCTCGCCGTCGCGCACCTTGACGTAGAAGGCGCCGATCGAGCGCGCGTTGGCCTGGTTGCGCCCGATCACGCGCTGGCGCGCGGTGACCAGCGGCATGAACACGACGTCGTCCTGGTCCTGCCCGAAGGTCGACTGGCCCTTCTTCGACATCACGCCGATCACCCGAAACGGCACATTGCGTACACGGATCACCTCGCCGATCGGATCGGCACCGGGAAACAGCGTGCGCGCCACCGTCTGCCCGATCAGCGTCACCTGTGCGCCGCGCGAGAGCTCGTCGGCCTAGAACGGACGGCCCTGCTCGACCTCCCATTCGCGCGCCTCGAACCAGCCGAGGTCGATGCCGTAGGCGGTGGTGGACCAGTTGATGCCGCCGGCAATGAGCTGCACGGTGCCGCGCATGAACGGCGCCGTCACCTGCACGGTCGGGACTTCGCGCCCGATCGCGGCGGCGTCCTCGTCGGTGAGTGTCGAGGCGGCGCCGGCGCCGAGCCGCACCCCGCCCTGGTTGACGTTGCCGGGCGTGATCACCAGCAGGTTGGCGCCGAGACTGCGGATCTGCGCCACCACCTGCTCGCGCGCGCCGCCGCCCACCGCCACCATGGCGATCACGGCGGCCACGCCGATGATGATGCCGAGCATGGTGAGCGCCGAGCGCAGCTTGTGCAGCCGCAGCGCGTCGAGCGCCGAGATGATCGCGTCGAGCAGCGTCATGCGGCAACCTCCGCGCCGGCTTCGCGCTCGGCCACCAGCGCCGCCAGCTCGGCCGCCGCATCGGCCGGACGTTGGCGCGCGTCGCTCAGCACATGGCCGTCGCGGAAACGGATCACCCGCGCGGCGTAGCGCGCGACGTCCGGCTCGTGGGTGACGATCACCACGGTGACGCCGTCGCGGTTGAGCTCCTGGAACAGCGCCATCAGCTCCAGCGAGGTGCGGCTGTCGAGCGCGCCGGTCGGCTCGTCGGCGAGCAGCATTTTGGGCGTGTTGACGAGCGCGCGCGCGACCGCGACGCGCTGCTGCTGGCCGCCGGAGAGCTGCGTCGGGCGGTGGTGCAGCCGCTCACCCAGGCCGACGCGGCGCAGCGCCGCTGCGGCGCGCTCGCGCCGGCCCTTGCGCTCGGTGCCGGCGTAGATCATCGGCAGCTCGACATTGCCGAGCGCGTCGAGCCGGTCGAGCAGGTGGAACTGCTGGAAGACGAAGCCGATCTTGCGGTTGCGCACGGCGGCGAGCGCGTCGGCGTCGAGCCGCGACACCTCCTCGCCATCGAGCCAATAGGCGCCGGAGGTCGGCCGGTCGAGGCAGCCGACCACGTTCATGAAGGTGGATTTGCCGGAGCCGGACGGACCCATGACGGCGACGAAATCGCCGACATCGACCGCGAGCGACACATCGGCGAGCGCCATCACGGTCTCGTCGCCGAGATGGTAGTGCCGCGTCAGGTGCCGGGTCTCGATCAGCGCCATGACGGACCCCTCAGCGGAGGTGCGCGCATGATCAGAAGCCGAAGCGGGGGCCGCGGGAGGAGCCGGTCGCCGTCGGCTCGGCGGCGCGCGGTCCGCCGCCCACGATCACCTCGCGGCCGGCGTCCACCGGCGCCCCCACCAGCTCGGTCACGGTGCCGTCGCCGACGCCGAGCCGCACCTGCACGGCCTCCGGCTTGCCGCCGGCGCCGAGCACGTAGATGCGGCCGCTCTGCGTGCCGTCTCCGCCGCCGCGGTTCTGCGCCATGCGGGCGCGGAGCTGCTCGAACTTGCCGCGCTGTTCCGGGATGAGCAGCGCGTTGACGCGATCCTCGAACTGCGTCCGAAGGACCTGCACGCGCTCGCGCCGCGCGCCCTGGTCGCTTTCTCCGCGCAGCGCGCCGAAGGCGCCGCGCATCTCCGCCATGGCGGCGTCGACGTCCTTCTGCTGCTCGGGCGTGAGCGCGAGTTCCGCCTTCATCGCCTCGGCGAGCTCTGCCAGCACGCGGCCCCCGCCGGAGCCGCCGGAACGGCCCTGCCGCGGCGCTTCACTGCCGGCTTCCGCCGCGACGGCGGCCGCCGCGGGCGCAGGCGGCGCATCGGCAGCGGCATTGGCCGGACGCCAGCGCAGCGCCGCGTTCGGCACCCGCAGCACGTCGGTGCGGGCGTCGGTCTCGACGCGGAGGTTGGCGGTCATGCCGGGCAGCAGTTCCTGTCGCGGATTCTCCACCGCGATGATGGTGGTGTAGATCACCACGTTCTGCACCGTCTGCGAGCCCAGCCGCACCTGCTTGAGGGTGCCCTGGAAGGTGCGTCCCGGATAGGCGTTGACGGTGAAGCTGGCGCGCTGGCCGGCACGGATGCGTCCGACATCGGTCTCGTCGATGTTGGCGGCGATCTCCATGTGGCGCAGATCGTCGGCGATCAGAAAGAGCGTCGGCGCCGTCATCGACGCCGCCACCGTCTGCCCGAGCTCGACCTGCCGCTGCACCACGGTGCCGGAGACCGGCGAGCGGATCTCGGTATTGCGCAGATCGACCTCGATCTGCCGCACGGTCGCCTCGCGTTGCAGGATCTGCGCCTCGACGGCCTGCAGCTGTGCGCGCGCGACCTGCTGGTCGGCGTCGAGCCCGAGGCTCTGCGCCTTGGCGGAGGCGAGCTGCGCGCGCGCCGAGTCGAGTGCCGCCTTCTGCGCGTCGCGCTGCGCGCGCGAGGTCTCGAACGTCGCTTCGCTGGTGACGCCGCGGGTGCGCAGATCGGTCTGCCGCACCACCGCGCGCTCCGAATCGGCGAGCAGCGCCTCGTTGCGGGCGATCTGCGCCTGCATGTCGGTCTCGGTGGCGTGCGCCCGCTCGATATCGGCGAGCACGCGCTTGATCTGCGCCTCCTGCACGGCGCGGGTGGCGCGCATCTGCTGCAGGTCGGCGCGCGCGGCGTCGAGCTTGGCGCGGATCTGGTCGGAGTTGAGCCGCGCCACCACCTGCCCGGCCTGCACCTCGGAATTGTAGTCCGCGAGCACCTCGACGACCTGGCCGGAGAGCTGCGAGCTGACGATCACGGTCGTGGTGGGGTTGATGGTGCCGGTGGCGTTCACCACCGCGACGATCGGGCCGCGGTCGAGCTTGGCCATGCGGTAGCCGGGCTCGGCCGGCGCGCTGGTCCATTCGGGAAAGAAATAGACGACCGCGGCGCCGCCGAGCGCGAGCACGAGCACGATGGTCAGCAGGCGTCGCATGGCGTGTCCGGTCGGCACTTTCGCCGACGATGCGTCGTTCGCTTAGCCGAGCTTAACGCATAGCATCCGGCCGGTCGCGGGTCACGTTAAGCTTTGGAAAGCTTGGATAATTCCGGCTCGCACCCGGGCATGCCCGGGACCCCAGTGCGGCCTCCGGCCGGCCGTGACCGGACTAAAT
>DASWSO010000571.1:0-2868 GCA_036402635.1 Xanthobacteraceae bacterium | reverse complement strand
CCGAGCGCCAGCCCGGCGGCGGCGGCGGCGGCGGCGTTCTGCGCGTTGTGGGCGCCGCGCAGCGAGCCGATGCCGCCGATGCGCGCGATCGCGCGCGCGGTGCCGCCGGCGGCGCGCATGATCTCTTCGCCGCGGGCGTAGATGCCGTCCGGCAGCGGCCGCCGCACCGAGATGCGCACCACGCGCCGGCCGGCCTGCTCGAGCCGGTCGGCGACCGCCGCGCAGCGATTGTCGTCCACGCCGACCACCGCGGTGCCGTCGGCCGGGACGCCGGTCACCAGCCGCTCCTTGATCGCTGCATAGCGCTCGAACGTGCCGTGGCGGTCGAGATGGTCCTCGCTCAGGTTCAACAGGATGCCGACCAGCGGATCGAGGCTGGGCGCGAGATCGATCTGGAACGACGAGCACTCGATCACATGCATGCGCCCGGCGCGCGGCGGCTGCAGCGAGAGGATCGGCGTGCCGATATTGCCGCCCATCTCGGCGGCGTAGCCGGCGGAGGCGAACAGGTGCGTGGTCAGCGCCGTGGTGGTGGATTTGCCGTTGGTGCCGGTGATGGCGATGAACGGCGACCCCGGCGCAGTGCGGCGGCGCTCGCGGCAATAGAGCTCGATGTCGCCGATCACCTCGACGGCGGCGTTGCGGGCGAGGCCGACGGTCCAGTGCGGCGCCGGATGGGTCAGCGGCACGCCGGGCGCGAGCACCAGTGCGGCCACGCTCGACCAGTCGATGTGGCGTAAATCGGCGGCCGGGATGCCGGCGGCTGCCGCTTCGGCGAGGCCGGTGGCGTTGTCGTCGAACGCGATCACCTCGGCACCGCCGGCGATCAGCGCGCGGCAGCTCGCCAGCCCGGAAGCGCCGAGGCCGAACACGGCGACCCGCTTGCCGGCGAACGAGGTGACCGGGATCATCGCGCGTTGTCTCGCCGCACGGCCGCCCGGATCGGAAGTCTCATCGCAGCTTCAGCGTCGACAGGCCGGCGAGCGCCAGCACCACCGAGACGATCCAGAAGCGGATGACGATCTGCGGCTCGGTCCAGCCGAGCTGCTCGAAGTGATGATGGATCGGCGCCATCTTGAACACGCGCTTGCCGGTGAGCTTGAACGAGACGACCTGCACGATCACCGACACCGCTTCCAGCACGAACAGCCCGCCGATCACCGCGAGCACGATCTCGTGCTTGGTCGCGACCGCGACCGCGCCCAGAAGTCCGCCCAGCGCCAGCGAGCCGGTGTCGCCCATGAAGATCGAGGCCGGCGGCGCGTTGAACCAGAGGAAGCCGAGGCCGGCGCCGATCACCGCCCCGCACAACACCGCCAGCTCGCCGGTGCCGACGACGTAATGGATCTGCAGATAGTCGGCGAACACCGCATTGCCGGCGAGGTAGGCGATCATGCCGAAGCTCGCGGCCGCGATCATCACCGGCACGATGGCGAGGCCGTCGAGCCCGTCGGTGAGGTTCACGGCATTGCCGGCGCCGGCCATGATGAAGGCGCCGAACACCACGAAGAACCAGCCGAGGTCGATCACCAGGTCCTTGAAGAACGGCACCACCAGCGAGGTGGAGAACGGCGGCCGCCCGAGCTGCGCCAGCGCGAAGCAGGCGAGCCCGGCGATGGCGAACTCGGCCAGCATGCGGGTGCGGCCGGCGAAGCCGTGATGGGTCTGCTTGGTGACCTTCAGGTAGTCGTCGTAGAAGCCGACCAGGCCGAAGCCGAGGGTGACGCCAAGCACGATCCAGACGTAGCGGTTGGAGAGGTTCGCCCACAGCAGCGTCGACACCAGCACGCCCGATAGGATCATCAGCCCGCCCATGGTGGGGGTGCCGCGCTTGCTGACGATGTGCGACTGCGGGCCGTCGGCCCGGATCGGCTGCCCCTTGCCCTGCATCAGCCGCAACAGGTTGATGATGGCGGGCCCGAACAGGAACACGAACACGATCGCCGTCACCACCGCGCCGCCGGTGCGGAAGGTGATGTAGCGGAAGACGTTGAGCAGCGAGACCTTGTCGGCGAATTCAGTCAGCCAATAGAGCATGGATCAGCCTTGGGCGAGCGCGGCCTGCCGCGATTCCGGCCGGGTGTAACGGTTTACGAGCGCCCTGACGATGGGACCCATGCGGGAACCGAGCGATCCCTTGATCATGACGGCGTCGCCGGCCTCGATCGCGGCCAGCACCTGCGGCTGCAGCGCCGCCGAATCCGGCGCATAGGCGCCGCGCAGCGCCGCCGGCAGCGCATCCCATAGAGCGCGCATCAGCGGCCCGGAGCAGAACACCAGGTCGACCTTGCAGTCGGCGATCATCTCGGCCAGCGCCGCGTGCATGGCGGCGCCCTGCGGGCCGAGCTCCAGCATGTCGCCGATGACGGCGATGCGGCGGCCGCGCGCGCCGACCGGGGTCTGCGCCAACAGCGCCAGCGCGGCGCGCATCGAGGCCGGATTGGCATTGTAGCTCTCGTCGATCAGGGTGGCGGTCCCGCCGGCGAGCGTCAGCGCGACGCGCGCGCCGCGGCCGCTCGGCGGCTCCAGGGCGGCGAGCGCGATGGCGGCGAGCGCGAGATCGGCGCCGGCGAGCTTGGCGGCGGCGAGCACGGCGAGCGAGTTGATGGCGACGTGGCGGCCGGGCGCTCCGAGCTTGTAGGTGACGTCGTCGCCCAAAATGGTCGCCCGCACGGTCGAGCCGTCGGCCAGCAGAGCGAGCTTGACCAGCCGCGCCTCGGCCTCGGCGTGCTCGCCGAAGCCAACGATGCGCGAAATGCCGGCCGCGCGTGCGGCGGCGGCCAGCCGCTCGTATTGGGCATTGTCGCGGTTGAGCACCGCGCTGCCGCCCGGCTCGACCCCGGCGAAGATCTCGGCCTTGGCGTCGGC
>DASWSO010000570.1:0-4186 GCA_036402635.1 Xanthobacteraceae bacterium | reverse complement strand
GCGTCATCACCACCGAGGTGGCGCCGTTCGGCGGCGTCAAGGAATCCGGCCTCGGCCGCGAGGGCTCGAAATACGGCTGGGAGGATTATGTCGACGTGAAGTATGTGTGTGTCGCCGGGGTGTGAGGTTTGTAGGGAATTTGTAGGGTGGGCAAAGCGGAACGTGCCCACCATCTTTCCACGGATATAATAAGGATGGTGGGCACGGCGCGAAGCCGCGCCTTTGCCCACCCTACAAGCCCGCTCACGTCTCCGGCGGCAGCACGACGCAATACAGGACGCCCTTGCCGCTGCCCTGCTGCTTCGGGGCGCAGACATGCGCGCCGGCGTCGGGCGCGGTGATGTTCTGGATGGTCCGCTGCGGCACCGGCGTCCATTCGCCGTCGACCAGCACCTCGTAATGGTCTCCGCTCATGCGCGACATGGTGGGGCGGCAATCCGACATGTTGCAGCACGAAGTCTTGGTGTCGTTGCGCAGCAGCTTGGCATAGAACTGCGCGTGCCACGCGTCGTGACCGTGGCCGTGCTGTCCGTCCTGCGCGTAGGCGCCGCCACTGAAAGCCAGAAGGAAAACCGGCAACGCAATCCGGTACGCCAAAACGAGCATCACAAGACTCCCTTTGCGCGCCCCTTCCCTCCTTCGTCACAAATCGCAACGCCGCACGAAAGTTCATGCAGCCGGACGGGAAAGTTGCATGTGTGCGGCAGTCGACGAAAGCATTGCACAGTGAACGCTGGTAGCGTTCGATAGCCCCGGATAGTTCGAACTCACCCGCCCGATATCCCCCGCATGCACCTGCACGGCCGCGCCCTCATTTGGGCCATGTGCCTCGGACAGATCGGCAACCTGCTGCCGCATGTCGTGCTGCCGGCCGTGATGGCGCAGCACCTGATGCCGCTTTGGCACTTGAGCGGCGCACAGGCCGGGCTGATGGCGAGCTCCTACGCGTTCGGCTACATGCTGGCGGTGCCGGTGCTGACCACGCTCACCGACCGCATCGACGCGCGCGCCATCCTGCTGATCGGCTCGGCGATGAGCGGCGCCGCCACCATCGCGCTCGGCCTGTTCGCCGACGGGCTCGTCTCCGCGATGGCCTTCTGGTCGCTCGCCGGCATCGGTTTCGCGGGCGCCTTCATGCCGGGGCTCAAGGCGCTCACCGACCGGCTCGGCCCGGGCGACTCCTCGCGCGCGGTGACGCTCTACACGTCGAGCTTCTCGTTCGGGGTCGGGCTGTCGTTCCTCGCCGCGCAGCTGATCGCCGACCGCTACGGCTGGCGCGCCGCGTTCGTGGTCACCGGGTTCGGGCCGCTGGCGATGATCGCGGTCTGTCTGATGCTGGCGCCGCACACGCCGCCGCCCTCGCCCGCCAAGCTGCTCGACTTCCGTCCGGTGGTGCGCAACCGCGCCGCGCTCGGCTACATCCTCGGCTACGGCGCGCATTGCTTCGAGCTCTACGGCATCCGCACCTGGCTGGTGCCGTTCTGGACCTTCGTGATCGCGCAGAACGGCGGCTCGGCGCCGCTCGGCGCGGTGGCGGTGAGCGTGCTGTTCTCGATCGTGGCGATGCCGGCCAGCATCCTCGGCAACGAGGCGGCGCTGCGCTTCGGCCGCCACCGCGCCATCACCCTGGTGATGCTGGCCTCCGCCGCGGTCGCGGTCGCGCTCGGGCTCTATGCCGGCGGCTCGCCGCTGCTGCTGCTGGCGCTGCTCACGATCTACGCGCTGACGGTGCCGTCGGATTCCGGCGCGCTGACCGCCGGCATGACGGCGGCCGCCGTGCCGGCGAGCCGCGGCGCCACCATGGCGCTGCATACCACGGTCGGCTTCGGCCTCTCGGCGCTCGGCGCCTGGATGATGGGGGTGGCGCTCGACGCCGCCGGCGGACCGGCCTCGCCGACCGGGTGGCTCGCCGCGTTCCTCACGCTCGCCGCCGGCATCCTGCTCGGCCCGCTGGCGCTGTGGTGGGCACGACGCGACGTGGTCCGGTAGGGTGGGCAAAGCGCAGCGTGCGCGAGACGGTGGGCACGGCGCGAAGCCGCGCCTTATGCCCACCCTACAGAGTGGAGCGCGTAGGGTGGGCAAAGCGCAGCGTGCCCACCATCGTCTCCGCGAACACAGTCGAGGCGGTGGGCACGGCGCGTTCCGCGCCTCATGCCCACCCGACGATCCCTCACAACCGAAACACCGAGCCCCAGCCTTCCACCCGTGAAGGCCGCGCGTCGGCGAGCGCCAGGCACTTCCACAGCGTCACCGCGACGGAATCGTACACCGGCACGTTGAGCTCTGCCTCCAGCTTGGCGGCGCGCGGGGCGCCGCGCATGTTGGTGCAGAGGATCGCGACCGCGTCGGCGCCCTCCGCCACCACCTCGCGCACCATGCGCTCGATCTCGTCCTCCGGGATCTCGGCGAAGGCGAAATTGTCGCGGATGCGCAGGTGCCGCTCGGCCGCGCAAGGCATCCCGGCGGCGTTCCAGTTGGCGATGATTTTGGCCTGCACGTCGTCGAGATAGGGCGTCACCAGGCCGATGCGCTGGGCGCCGGTGCGCTGCACGATCTCGCGGTAGGCGAGCGTGGTGGTGACCGCCTCGATGTCGGTCGCGGCGCTGATGCGGCCGCACAGCCGCTCGTCGCGATCGAGCCCGAGCCAGCTCGCCGAGGTGCCGTTCCAGGCGATCACGTCGACCTTGGCGTGCGACAGCAGCTCCGCGGCGCGCAGGATTTCGGTGTCGTCGAACTGGCCGAGCGCGTCGTCGGAGAGCGCGATCTCGGTCACCTTGAAGCGGCCGAAATGCACCGTGACGTCCGGCATGCCGGCGAGCATCGCCGCCGTGACCGGCTCCAGCATAGTGTTGGAGGACGGCGTCAGCATGCCGAGGCGAATGCGGTGGCTCATTGCGCGGATTTCCGGTTCATTGCTGCCGCGGCGGCACGAAATGCAAGCTGAACGCCACACCGGCGGTGTCCCCTCGCCCGTTGGAGGAGGGGGACACCGCCGTCTGCGTGAGAGACGCCTTACACCGAACCCGGTTTCACTCGTCCGGCACACGCTCTACAGTTGGCGCGGAAAGTGCAACTGCGAAAACGTAATCGCACGCAACGAAGGACGTGAGCAGTGACCGAACCGCACGACCCGATCGCCCTGGAGCTGTTCAAGAACGCGATCTTCTCCATCGCCGACGAGATGGCGCTGACGGTTTTTCGCACGACCTATTCGGGCGTGCTGAAGGACAACATGGATTATTCCACCGGCTTCGCCGATGCGGAAGGCCGGCTCGCCGCGCAGGGGCTCACCCTGCCCGGCCACCTCGGCTCGGTGCCGACCGCGATGCAGTCGATCATGCGGCACTTCCGCGACGACATGGCGCCGGGCGACGTGTTCATCATGAACGACCCGTTCGACGGCGGCATGCACCTGCCGGACATCTTCATCTTCAAGCCGCTCTACCACGCCGGCGAGCGGCTCGCCTTCGCCTGCACGGTTTGCCATCACACCGACGTCGGCGGCCGCGTCGCCGGCTCGAACGCGTCGGACTCCACCGAGATCTACGCCGAGGGCCTGCGCATCGCGCCGATGAAGCTGTACGAGGCCGGCAAGCTCAACCAGACCATCATGACGTTCATCGAGAAGAACGTCCGGCTGCCGGTGCAGGTGTTCGGCGACCTGCGCGCGCAGCTCGCCGCCTGCCACATCGCCGAGGAGCAGTTCGCCGAGATCGTGGCGCGCCACGGACCGGAGGAGACCAGGCGCTATCTGGAAGAGATCATCGATTACGCCGAGCGGCTGACGCGCGCAGCCTTGCGCGAGCTGCCCGACGGCGAATGGAGCTTCGAGGACTGGATCGACGACGACGGCGTCGATTACGGCGTGCCGATCCGGCTGTTCGTCACCATCCGCAAGCGGGGCGGCCACATGGTGGTGGACTGGACCGGCACCGGCCCGCAGGTGAAAGGCGCGATCAACAACACGCTCTCGTTCACCAAGGCGGCCTCCTATACCGGGGTGCGCTCGGTGCTGCCGGCCGGCATCCCCAACAACGAAGGCGTGTTCCGCGCCATCGAGGTGATCTGCCCGCCCGGCACGGTCGGCAACGGCGTGCTGCCGGCGGCGTGCGCGGCGCGCGGGCTGACCGGCTTCCGCATGGTCGACTGCATGTTCGGCGCGCTGGCGATGATGCTGCCCGACAAG
>DASWSO010000569.1:0-4567 GCA_036402635.1 Xanthobacteraceae bacterium | reverse complement strand
GTGGATGCCCGGCACGAGGCCGGGCATGACGGCGCAGAGTAAGACGTGGATGCCCGGCACAAAGCCGGGCATGACGGCGGAGAGAGTGAGCCGCTAGGCCGCGGTCTCCGCCTCGTATTCGGCACTGGCGTCGAGCCAATCGGATTCCGCCTTGGCGAGTGCGGCGGAAGCGGTCGCGCGCGCTTTGCCCAGTGAAGCTGCCTTGGCCGAATCGCGCGCGAACAGATCGCCGGATGCGAGCACTGAATCCAAGCGCGCGATCTCCTGCGTCAGCCGCTCCATCTCCTTCTCGGCCGCGTTGATGCGGCGGCGCAGCGGCGCGAGCTCGGCACGCTTGTCGGCGGCGGCGCGGCGCGTATCGCTACGCGAGACCCGCTGCGCCTCGGCGCGCTCGCGCTCGTCGCTGCCGTTGCGGCCGCCGCGCGCGCTCAACACCAGCTTCACATAGGCGTCGAGGTCGTCGGTGAACGGCGCCACGCTGCCGTTGTCCACCAGCCAGAGCCGGTCGACGCAGGCTTCCAGGAGGTAACGGTCGTGCGAGACCAGGATGACGGCGCCGGTATAGGCGTTGATCGCCTCGATCAGCGCGGCGCGGCTGTCGATGTCGAGATGGTTCGAGGGCTCGTCCAGCACCACCAGGTGCGGCCCCGCGGCGGTGGCGAGGCCGAGCAGCAGCCGCGCCTTCTCGCCGCCGGAGAGCTGGGCGGTCGGCGTGTCCGCCATCGCGCCGGAGAAGCCGATGGCGCCGGCGCGGGCGCGCACGGCGGACTCCGCCGCGTCCGGCATCTGCCGGCGGATGTGGTCGTAGGCGCTGCCGGAAGGGTCGAGCTCGTCGAGCTGATGCTGGGCGAAATAGCCGACCGAAAGCTTGTCGGCACGGGTGATGCGGCCCGCCAGCGGCGCCAGCCGTCCGGCGAGAAGCTTCGCCAGCGTCGATTTGCCGTTGCCGTTGGCGCCGAGCAGCGCGATCCGGTCGTCGTCGTCGATGCGCAGGTTGAGCCGGCGCAGCACCGGCTTGTCCGGCGTGTAGCCGAGCTCGACGCCTTCCATCGCGATGATCGGCGGCGACAGCGGCCGCGCCGGATCCGGAATGACGATCGGCCGCACCTCGTTGGCCACCAGCGCCGAGATCGGCTCCATCTTGGCCAGGAGCTTCATGCGCGACTGCGCCTGGCGCGCCTTCGTCGCCTTGGCGCGGAAGCGGTCGACGAACGCCTGCAGGTGCTCGCGCTGGCGCGCCTGCTGCTTGGCGAGCTTGGCGTCGAGCACCTGCTGCTCGCGCCGCTGCCGGTCGAAGCTGGAATAGCCGCCGCGGTAGAGCGTCAACTTGCCGTTCTGCAGGTGCAGGATCCATTCGACCGCGTTGTCGAGCAGGTCGCGGTCGTGGCTGATCACGATCACGGTGTGGGGGTAGCGGGCGAGGTGCGCCTCCAGCCAGAGCGCGCCTTCGAGGTCGAGATAGTTGGTGGGCTCGTCCAGCAGCAGCAGGTCGGGCTCGGAGAACAGCACCGCGGCGAGCGCGACCCGCATGCGCCAGCCGCCGGAGAACTCGCTGCAGGGCCGTGCCTGGTCGGCGGCCGAGAAGCCGAGCCCGGCGAGGATGGCGGCGGCGCGCGCCGGCGCCGAATGCGCCGCGATGTCGGCGAGCCGGGTCTGGATTTCGGCGATGCGCTGCGGGTCGGTGGCGTGCTCGGCTTCCGCCAACAGCGCGCTGCGCTCGGTGTCGGCGGCCAGCACCACGTCGAGCAGGCTCTCGGGTCCGCCCGGCGCCTCCTGCGCCAGCCGTCCGATGCGGGCGCGCTTGGGGATGTCGATGGTGCCGTCGTCGGGGGCGAGCTCGCCGCCGATGAGGCGAAACAGCGTGCTCTTGCCGGTGCCGTTGCGCCCGACCAGCCCGACCCGCGCGCCGCCCGGGATCTGTACGGAGGCGTGGTCGATCAGGCGGCGGCCGGCGAGCGTGAAGCTGAGGTCGTCGATTACGAGCATGCGCGCTTTGTGGTGAACGCGCGCAGCCGGCGCAAGGGGCGGCACCGTCGACTCGGGTGGTGCGTTTCCCTCATACCCGCGACCCCTCCCGCGCTACGCGGGGGAGGGGAGCCGCAACGCCGGTGCAGGTGGCCGGCAGATTACTCGCAGACCGTGCGCACCAGCCCGCTGCGGGTGATCACCTGGTAGCACTCCTCCTCGGCCACTGCGTCGACGCCGACGAAGCCGACGCCGAAGCCGCGGCGATACCCGTGGTGGTGATGATGGCCGAACTTCCCGCCGCCCTTGAACCCGGCGCCCTTGAAGCCGCCGCCGAACCCGCCACCACCGCCGCCTTTGAAGCCACCGCCGAACCCGCCGCCGCCCTTGAAACCACCACCACCGCCGCCGCCGAAGCCGCCGCCCTTGAAGCCGCCACCGCCACCCCCGCCGAACCCGCCACCCTTGGCGGAAGCGTCGGAAGCAACGAGCCCGAGAGCCGCGACGGCCGCGAGCGCGAGGAGAGTCTTGCGAACCATGTGCGTAATTCCTTCTGTTGCGTGTGCGTTGTGTGACGGAATGCTGTCGTCCGTCCGTAAGTCGCACCGCCGCGGCCGGGGGTTCGAAGGTCGGCCGCACATTTCTCGATTGAAACCGTCCTGAAACGGGATGCCGGCGCCGAAACGCCAGGAACACGCCGGACCGGGGCAAAACATCGCACGTCCGGTTGCGACCAACCGTTGTTCTTCCGGTTGGTCTGCGCTTGCTTCCGCGGGCTGCGCCGCTATAAGCGCACCCGATCCTAGCTCAACATCGATACATCCTTGAGGAGCGACCTTATGGCGGTCGAGCGTACGTTTTCGATCATCAAGCCTGACGCGACCGCGCGCAATCTGACCGGCGCCGTCAACGCGGTGATCGAGAAAGCGGGCCTGAGAATCGTGGCGCAGCGCCGGATTCGCATGACGCGCGAGCAGGCCGAGACGTTCTACGCGGTGCACAAGGCGCGGCCGTTTTTCGGCGAACTGGTTGAGTTTATGACCTCCGGCCCGGTTGTGGTGCAGGTGCTGGAGGGCGAAAACGCCATCGCCAAGCACCGCGAGGTGATGGGCGCGACCGACCCGGCGAAGGCCGCCGACGGCACCATCCGCAAACTTTTTGCTCGCTCGGTCGGCGAAAACTCCGTGCACGGCTCCGACGCGGCCGACACCGCCGCGCAGGAGATCGCGCAGTTCTTTGCCGGCAACGAAATCGTCGGCTAGCGCGACTTGTTCAAGTCGCGCCGCGCGCCGTAGATTGGGTTCACGATCAAGATTAGTCCGCCGGCCAAGTGCGGACGGAAGAACGGGAGCGTCGGGTGGGTTTCATCTGGGCGGACATGGTGCAGCCGGCGTTTTGGGTTGCCGTCGGGCAGATCATCTGGATCAACATTCTGCTGTCCGGCGACAATGCCGTGGTCATTGCGCTGGCGTGCCGCTCGCTGCCTCCCAAGCAGCGGTTCTGGGGTATTTTGCTCGGTGCCGGTGCCGCGGTCCTGCTGCGCATCCTGTTCACCGTCATCATCGCGCAGGTGATGGCTATCCCGTTCCTCAAGCTGGTCGGCGGCCTTCTCCTGCTCTGGATCGCGATCAAATTGATCGTCCCCAGTGAGGAACATGGCGAGGGCAGCGTAAAGTCCGGGGATACGCTCTGGCGCGCGGTCTGGCTGGTGACCGTCGCCGACATCGTGATGAGCCTGGACAACGTCATCGCGATCGCCGCGGCTGCCGAAACAGCGTCGATGCGCGTCGATGTGGCGAACGCCATGGCGATCAAGACCACGTTGATCGTGTTCGGCCTCGCGACCAGCGTTCCGCTGATCATCGCGGGTAGCGCCCTGCTGATGAAGGTGATGGAGCGGTTCCCGATCCTGGTCTGGGCAGGCGCCGCTTTGCTCGGCTGGGTCGCAGGCGAAATCATCATCAAGGACGCCGCCCTCATCAACTACCTGGGGGCGGATCTGGTCGAAAAGCTTCATCTCTGGGCGGCGGCCGTCGGTGCGCTCTTGGTGGTGGTGGTCGGCTGGGCGATCCGGCGCGTCAAACACAAGGGCGCGCTCGAGCACCCGCTGATCGTCGATCCGCCCGGACCCGAGGAGTTCCCGCCCCGCGCCCATTGAGCGGTGCGCGACTCCGGCCGGCCGAACTGCTAGGTTGGAGACGATGAATCAGCCCCTTCGCCTCCCGAACGTGACGGTCAGCGCGTCGGCGTGTCCGCACGACTGCCCGTCCACCTGCGCGCTTGAAATCGAGGTGCTGGACGGCCGCAGCATCGGCCGCGTGCGCGGCGCCGGCGAGAACGCCTACACGGCCGGCGTGATCTGCGCCAAGGTGGCGCGCTACGCCGAGCGGGTGAATCACCCGGACCGGCTGACGCAGCCGCTGCGCCGCAAGGGGCCGAAAGGCTCCGCGGATTTCGAGCCGGTCTCGTGGGACGACGCGCTCGACATCGTCGCCGAGCGCTTCCTGCGCGAAGAGGCGCGGCTCGGGCCGGAAGCGGTCTGGCCCTACTACTATGCCGGCACGATGGGCCTGGTGATGCGTGACGGCATCAACCGGCTGCG
>DASWSO010000568.1:0-5830 GCA_036402635.1 Xanthobacteraceae bacterium | reverse complement strand
CTTGCAGTACTCGTTCGGCTGCGACGCGATGCAGTTGGCGTTGAGGAAGCCCCAGACGAAGTCCGTCTGCAAGGCCGCGAGCGCCGGCGGCTGATTGCTGGCCCGGAACCAATCGGGCCCCGGGGCGCCGCGGGCGCTCTGGAGGTAACCCGTCTCCGAGGTCTCGCTGATGAAGACCGAGAGGGCTGGCGGGATCGAGCCCTTCGCCGAGATGCTGGCCCGGGAGTGACAGGTCATGCACGAGGAGGTGTTCACGAACCCGCCCTCGGTGACCGAGTTGCCGAGCCGCGTCGGCTGACCCGTCGCGTCGACGAACTCGGTCTGCGAGCCCTTGAGCCGATAGCTCAGCCAGGCCGGGTCCGCAGGGGAGGGCACGATCGTGCCGTCGGGGCCGGGCGGTGGCGCGGAGCCGTTGCCGATGCCGAGCCCCGAGAACACCTGCGCGAGGCCCTGCGAGCGGGTGCCACCCGGATAGGGTTTGGCCAGGTCGTAGATCCAGCTGCCGAGCAGCAGATTGTCGCATTGGAAGTGCGGCGACGTGTAGTTGGTCTCCTGATCGGCAGAGACCTGGTCGGGCGTCGCGTAGCCGTACGAGTCGTTGCAGCCGGTATAGTCGCAGCGGCCCGGGTTGTGGACGTGCTCGAACGTCGTCCACACCCAGTTCGGGATGTCCTTCGAGGAGAAGTGGATGGCGACGAGCCAGTGCACGCCCTTCTCGAGGATCACGCCGTTGTTGTCGTACACGGGCGACTCGATCGTGATCTTGACGTACGGATTGGCGGGATCGTCCCGCAGCCCCATCTCGCGGGCGCGCTCCTCGGCCAGCCAGTCGCTCTTGATCATCAGCGTGTCGGCAGGGAATTCGATCTCCGTCAGGACGTTCGGCGCGTTCTTGCGCCGATAGGGCGCGGTGCTCGCGTTCTGATAATCGTGGTTCTGCTTGAACACGCGCTGCAGGCCCTGCTGGTGGTAGATGTCCTTCCCGAAGACGAAGTCGAGCATCGGCTTGTTGCGGAAGACGAGCTCGGCCATGGACTGGCGGATCTTGCGCCCGGGCTCGATCGCCGTCGCGGTGGCCACGCCCGGCATGCCGCTGCGCCCGAGCGGCCCCGTGAACGGCGTGAGATGCGCTTTCGAGAGCGGCGAGGCGGTGAGCACGCGCGGCGCCGTCTGGGCGGTCAGGTGATCTCCCGGGAAATAGGGGCAATGCACCGCGGGATTGGAGGCGTCGTCATAGCCTGGATTGTTGGCCGCGCCCGGCGTGCAACAGGCTCCGGCGGTCCCCGCCGGCCCGCACAGCGGATAGGGGTCCACCGGCCAGGTCTGCGGGTCCGTGGCCCAGCCCTTCCAGAATTCCGCCTTCACGGACTCGGCGAAAAGCTTCCAGCTGAACATGTCGGGGCAGCTCATGGCTGCGTTGCTGGTCGGCGGCGCGATCTGGATGCGGCCGTCGCGCACCTCCATGGTGCAGCCGGGCATGTCCTGCGGCTTGCTGGCGAGGAACAGGGCTAGGGCGATGCGGTTCGGCGCCAACACCGGCGGCTGGCCGGGTTGCGTCGGCTGGGCGAGGCAGACCGGCGCCTCCTGAGCGGCGGCGAGGCCCGGCGCGACGGCGGCCAGCACTCCCCACGTGAAGACCTTCGGAATGATACTCGCTTGCGTCATGAGCCGCTCCTCGGAAGAGGTTGAAAGCGGCACCATCATCCATCGAGAGTTGTCGAAAGCAAAGCTCGATTCCGGGCCAACTGCCTCGCAACCCGGGGGGGCGAGGTCCACCCTGCGCGACGGTGGTGGGCGAGAGATCTCCATGCCCCGCGATGCGCATCTGGTACGCTACGCGAGGCGGCAGAGCGCCGTGCCGACAGCATTTCGGAGGATGTTTCCCAATCCGGCCACGAATGCCAATATGGCATGACGACCAGAGGGCCGCGCTAGATGTCCGACACATTCGATCGGAACGCCTGGTTTAAGCGCATTGGCTATGCGGGTCCCGCCACGCCGACGCTCGAGACGCTCAATCGGCTAATCTTCGCGCATGCACACGCGATCTCCTACGAGACACTCGACATCATGCTCGGGCGCCCGCCCAGGCTGGACGTCCCGACACTCCAGAACAAGATGATTGCTGGCGGACGTGGTGGGTACTGTTTCGAGCAGAACATGCTGTTTCGCGCCGGGCTTCGCTCGCTTGGTTACAAGATTACGAGCCTGCAAGGGCGCGTGGTGCGCGGGCTCGCAATCGATGCGCCGCGCCCGGCCATCCACATGCTGCTGAAGGTGGAGTTGCCGGAAGGGACCTATCTGGCGGATGTCGGCTTCGGCAACCTCGCGCCCACCTGTGCGCTCAAGCTCGCGCCGCAGATCGAGCAGGAGACGCCGCACGAGGTCATGCGCTTCATCGATGTTGGCGGGGAGTTGACGCTGCAGGCACGGCTCAAGCACGGCTGGCAACACATCTACCGAGTCATTCCTTACCCCCGCTACGACGGCGAATACGAGATCACCAACTGGTACACCGCGACCCACCCGGAGACGCCGTATCAGGGCAATGTGATCGTGGCACGGCCGGGACCGAACCGGACGCGGATCACCATGTACAATGGGCGTGTCACGATCCGTGACGCAGACGGGCACGCGGAGAAGCGCTGGCTGACTGCCGAAAAGGAGTTCCGTGACGTGCTGCGCGGCGAATTTGGGCTGAACATTTCCGATCAGGAGATCGCTCAGTGTATCGCGGTCATGAAGGCGAAGGGTACGGGTGATGCGCCGCACCCGTTTTTTGCGTAGTGCAATGGGTCAGGAACGACAAAACTCACAGTGAGCAAACGTCCGCTTCAGGCTGCTGGCAACCAAAGCGCGCCTGTGGCTGCGCGTTAATCGAGTCCGCGTCCTAGCACGACCTGGAGAGATCGGTCATGGCCGGGCTCGCCCGGCCATGACGGAGCATTACGCCGCCGAGCGCTGGGCCTTGCCGAGGTGGCGGCCGAACCACGCGAGCGTGCGTTCCCAGGCGACCTTTGAGCTCGGCGCGTCGTAGCTGCCGCGCTCGTCGCAATGGAAGCCGTGGTCCGCCGCATAGACGTGGATCTCGCAATCCGGCCGCTTGGCGCGGATCGTCTCGACGTCGCTCATCGGGATGTGGGCGTCGCGCTCGCCGAAATGCATCTGCGTCGGGCAGCGCGGCTTCTCGTCGGCGAACTTCACGATCGCGCCGCCGTAGTAGCAGACCGCCGCCGACAGCCCCTCGAGCCGGGTCGCGCCGAGGAACGACACGGTGCCGCCCATGCAGAAGCCCACAATGCCGGCCGGCCCTTCCTTGCGCAGCACCGCGAGCGCCGCGTCGGTGTCGCGCAGCATCGCGGCCCAATCGATGTCGGTGAGGAACGAGCGCGCATGCGCGATCTCGTCGGCCGAATAGCCGCTTTCGAAGCCGCGCTGGAAGCGGTCGAACAGCGCCGGCGCGATCGCCGTATAGCCGGCCGCCGCCAGCCGATCGCAGACCGAGCGGATGTGGTGGTTGACCCCAAAGATCTCCTGGATCACCACGATGCCGCCCTTGGCGGCGCCGGCCGGATCGGCGCGGTAGGCCGACAGTTCATGCCCGTCGGAAGCCTTCAGCGTCAGCGTCTGTCCCATCAGAAAAAGTCCCTCCCGGTTACAGTCTTTTGCACGTTGGTCATTTGCACGTTCAGTCCTTGGCGCGCTCGACATAGGCGCCGTCGGCGGTCATCACCACGATGCGGGTGCCGGTCGCGATATGCCCCGGCACCAGCGTGCGCACGCCGTTCGAGAGTACCGCCGGCTTGTAGGACGAGGAAGCGGTCTGGCCCTTCACGGTCGGCTCGGTCTCCACCACTTCCAGCACCGCGCGCTGCGGCAGGTCGATGCCGACCGCGACGCCCTCGTACAGGCTGAGCATCACCTTCATCTCCGGCTGCAGGTAGGCGGCCTGATCGCCGATCAGCTCTTCCGGCAGCGTGACCTGGTCGTAGTTCTCGGAATTCATGAAGTGGTAGCCGTCGCCGTCGTTGTAGAGGAACGTGTGCTCGCGGTCCTCGACCAGCGCGCGCTCGACCTGCTCGGTGGTGCGGTAGCGTTCCGACACCTTTACGCCGTCGCTGAGCCGGCGCATATCGAGCTGGGTCACCGGCGTGCCCTTGCCCGGATGGATATTGTCGGCGGTGATGATGGCGTAGAGCCGGCCGTCGATCTCGACGATGTTGCCCTTGCGGAGCGTGCTGGCGATGACTTTCACGAAATTCTTCCTCGACGCTGTGGGGCAGCCCGGCTGCCGCGCGTTTCTTTGAAGGTGCAATCGGTGCGGCGCACCATAGCGATCCTGCGTCCAACCGCCAGCTATTTTGCGCCGCGCGGCTGAGGCCGGAAAAGGATGACCGCGCCACCCTCCGTCTCGCCCTGGTGGGACCCAGAGGTCCACGCCGGCCGCCGGCCGTTGCTGCAGGCCCGCGGCCGCATCCAGGCCGCGCTGCGGCAATGGTTCGCGGCCCGCGACTTCACCGAGGTGGAGACCGCTGCGCTGCAGGTCTCGCCCGGCAACGAGACGCACCTGCATGCGTTCGCGGCCGCGCTCACCGCCACCGACGGGCGCAGCGCGCCGCTCTACCTGCATACGTCGCCGGAATTCGCCTGCAAGAAGCTGTTGGCCGCCGGCGAGCGCCGCATCGTCAGTTTCGCCCGCGTCTTCCGCAACCGCGAGCGCGGCGCGCTGCACCATCCGGAATTCACCATGCTGGAATGGTACCGCGCCGGGGAGCCGTATGAGGCGGTGATCGCCGACACGCTCGCGCTGCTCGCCGCGGCCTCGCGCTCCGCCGGCTCGGACACGCTGACGTTCCGCGGCAAGTCGTGCGATCCGTTCGGCGCGCCGGAGCGGCTCACGGTGGCGGAGGCGTTCCGGCGCCATGCCGGCATCGACCTGCTGGCGGCGCTGCGCGGAGACGACGATGACCGGCAGCGCCTGGCGGCCGCCGCGCGCGCGGCCGGCGTGCGGATCGCGGACGACGACACCGCCGGCGATATCTTCTCGAAGGTGCTGGTGGAGCGCATCGAGCCGCAGCTCGGCATCGCTCGCGCGACGGTTCTGTACGAATACCCGATCGCGGAAGCCGCGCTGGCGCGGCCGGTGGCGCGGGACCCGCGCGTCGCCGAGCGGTTCGAGCTCTACGCCTGCGGGGTGGAACTCGCCAACGGTTTCGGCGAATTGACCGACGCCGCCGAGCAGCGCCGCCGCTTCGCCGCCGCGATGGACGAGAAGGCACGCCTGCATGGCGAGCGCTATCCGATCGACGAGGATTTTCTCGCCGCGCTCGCCGTCATGCCGCAGGCGAGCGGCGTCGCGCTCGGCTTCGACCGGCTGGTGATGCTGGCGACCGGCGCGCCGCGCATCGAGCAGGTGATCTGGACGCCGGTCGCCGATCCGTTCGACTCTCGTTGAATCGGTTGAGCGCAGCGAAACCCACCCCAGCCCGGAGAATGCGGCTGATGGGTTTCGCTGCGCTCAACCTATCCTACGGCTCCTGCCGGTGGCCGGAGAGCTGCGGTTCCTTGACCGCGCTCCATCATCGGTGAAATGACGGCGGATGGACGGACACACGTTACGAACCAGCGAACAGCTCGCGGATGCCGGGCTGATCCGGCGCGGCGACGTTGAGGCGCTGGCGGACGTGGCGGCGCGCTACGCGGTCGCGATCACGCCGGCGATGGCCGATCTGGTCGATGCCGCCGATCCGCACGATCCGATCGCGCGGCAGTTCGTGCCCGACGCCGCCGAGCTCGCGACCCGCGCCGAAGAACGCGCCGATCCGATCGG
>DASWSO010000567.1:0-3359 GCA_036402635.1 Xanthobacteraceae bacterium | reverse complement strand
GCGGATCGATCTCGGCGCAGCGGCGGTAGAGTTCTTCGACGTCCGGATGATCCGCCGAGCCGGCGAGCACGCGTGCGATCACTCGCCGCTGCTCGGTCATGCGCATGCCCTTGCCGACGCATTTGGCTTCGATTTCGTTGGCCGTGATCGCGCTCACGATGACTCCCTGACGCGCGCAATTCTAGGCGCGGCGGGGAGGGGCGTCCACCGACCGCACCTCACTCGAGGTCGCGGCGCAGCACCATCGCGTGAGCGGCGCCGCCGGCGCCTTTCGCATAATAGCCGGGGCGCTTGCCCGCCTCGCGAAACCCGGCACGCGCATACAGGCGGCGCGCCGGCGCGTTGCCTTCCTCCACTTCCAGGAACACCGTGCGGGTGCCGAAGCCGGCGAGCCGGCGCAGGTGACGCTCCAGCAGCCGGCCGCCGAGGCCTTCGCCCTGCCGGCGTAGCGCCACCGCAACCGACAGGATCTCGGCTTCGTCGGCGGCGCGACGCGACAGGATGAAGCCGGCGAGCTGAGGCCCTGCGGCCGCGCAGTCGGCGACCACCGATGCCTCCAGCAGCAGCCGTTCCATCTCCGGCTCGCTCCAGCCGCGGCGGAACGACGCCGCATGCAGCGCGCTGATCGCGCCGGCGTCCGCCACGCGCGCGTCGCGCAGCACCGGTTCGGCGCGGCCGAGCAGGCGGGCGAGCCATCCGCTCATTGCCGGGGCAGCCGCGCCGCCTGCTGCGGCCGCGCGTCGGGCGCGCGTAGATAGAGCGGCTTGGCGGGTGAGATTTGCGGGTCGGCCCTGACGGCGAGCCGCGCTACCCATTCGATCTCCGGCACCGGGCCGGCGCGCCGCACCATCGGCGGGCGTTTGCCGGCCGGCCAGTGCTCCGCGATCAGGTGCGCGGCGGAGCCGGCGAGGTGCACCTCGCCCTGCGCCGGCTCGATGGCGCGCAGCGCGTCTGCGAGCGAGGCGTAGGTCGGCGGGATGCGGAAGCGCTCGCCCCCGGCCATCTGCATGTAGACGTGGCCGTGGCGGGCATCGATCGCGGCCAGCACCGTGTCGGCAAGGTCGTCGGCAAGCGCGGGCGCGCAATAGGCTGCCAGCGTCGAGATGCCGACCACCGGCTTGCCGGCCGCCAGTGCGATTCCCCGCGCCGCCGCGATCCCGACCCGCAGCCCGGTGAAGCTGCCCGGACCGATCGTGACCGCGATGCGGTCGAGCTGGGAGAATGCGAGCCCGGCGTCCTGCATGACACGCGCGATCAGCGGCATCAGCGCCTCGGCGTGGCCGCGCTCCAGCGGCAGGCTCTCGCTGTGGACGACTTCGTCGGCGACCGAATCAAAAATCGCGGCCGCACAGGCCGCCAGCGCCGTATCGATCGCGAGAACATGCATTGCGGCCCGCTTTTAGCGGACCGGCCGCGTCAGTGACAATCGTGACACACCCGAGCCGATTCCGACCCTCAGACCGGGCGCACTTCCTGCACGTCGGGCACGAAGTGGCGCAGCAGGTTCTGGATGCCGTGCCGCAGCGTCGCGGTCGAGGACGGGCAACCGGAGCACGCGCCCTTCATCGCCAGGTAGACGACGCCGTCCTTGAAGCCGCGGAAGGTGATGTCGCCGCCGTCGTTCGCCACCGCCGGACGCACCCGGGTCTCGATCAATTCCTTGATGGTGGAGACCGTCTCGGCATCGGCCGCGTCGAAGAACTCGTCATCGACGCTGTCGGCGCCGCCCTCGGCCACAATCGCGGCGCCCGACATGAAGTGCTCCATGATGGCGCCGAGGATCGCGGGCTTGAGCTGGTCCCACTCGCGCCCGTCCCTGGTGATGGTGATGAAGTCGCTGCCGAAGAACACGCCGGAGACACCCGGAACCTCGAACAGCGCCTGCGCCAGCGGCGAGCGGACGGCTTCGTCCTTGCTGCGCATTTCCAGCGTGCCGTCGGCCAGCACGGTGCGGCCGGGCAGGAATTTCAGGGTGGCCGGATTCGGCGTCGACTCGGTCTGGATGAACATCGGGCGTTCCTCGGGCGGCAGGCCACGTCAGGCGCGGGTCGACCCGCCCATCCATCTGAGAATTCTGAGATGGATGCCGGGGTCAAGCCCGGCAATGACGGATCGAAGCGCTGCTGGTCACGCTTTAAATGGGCCTGACGGCGCCATAGGTCAACTCGCGCGGGTGCCGGACCATCCCCTACGACAGCGAATCCAGCTCCTCGTCGGTGAGATGGCCCGGAACGATCGCGATCGGGATCGGGAAGTTCGCGATCGTCTTGGACAGGCCGGAAACCAGCGGCCCCGGGCCTTCCTTGCCGGTGCCGGCCGCCAGCACCAGGATGGCGATGTCCTGGTCCTCCTCGATCAGCGCCAAAATCTCCTCGAACTTGTCGCCTTCGCGGATGACGTTCTGCGGCGTGATGCCGGCGATGCCGTTGACCCGGCCGGCGAAGCGGGTGAGCGCGGTATTGGCCTCGTCCTGCGCCTCCGCCTGCATGATGTCGGCGACGCCGAGCCACTGCTGGTTCCGGTCGTGCGGCTCGATCACGTACAGCATCACCAGGCCGCCGTCGGTATGCGCGGCGCGCCGGCTCGCATAGTAGACGGCGCGGTCGCACTCCGGCGATGCGTCGATCAGGACGAGATATTTCGGCTTGTGGCCGGCCTCGTAGCTGCGGCGCTTCGAGGTCATCCGCTTGCTCCCCGGTTTCCGCCCGACCGCGGTCGCACGCACGCCCCGATGGTGGCACGGCGTTGAGGGCGGGAACAAGGCATGCGCATGGTCGCCGCTGCAGCCTCGGCAAGCGTCAGCCGCGCACCAGCCCGACGATGTCCTTGGTCGCCGCCATCGTCTCCGCCGCCAGCACCCGCGCCCGGTTGGAACCGTCCGCCAGCACCGCGTCGATCGCGCCCGGGTCCTGCAGCAGCCGGTTCAATTCGCCGCGGATTGGCGACAGCTTGGCGACCAGCAGGTCGACCAGCGAGGTCTTGAAGGTGGAGAACTGCGCGCCGCCGAACTCCTGCAGCACGGCGGCTTTGCCCTTCTCGGCGAGCGCCGCATAGATGCCGACCAGGTTGTCGGCCTCGGCGCGCTGCTCAAGACCCTTTTCCTCGCTCGGCAGCGGCTCCGGGTCGGTCTTGGCCTTGCGGATCTTCTGCGCGATGGCGTCGTCGTCGTCGGCGAGCGTAATGCGCGAATAGTCCGACGGGTCCGACTTCGACATCTTCTTGGTGCCGTCGCGCAGCGACATCACCCGCGTCGCCGGCCCGGTGATCAGCGGTTCCGGCAATGGAAAGAACGCTTCGCCGTGGCCGCGGGCGCCGATCGAGTCCGCATAGTCGCTGTTGAATTTCTGCGCGATGTCGCG
>DASWSO010000566.1:0-5953 GCA_036402635.1 Xanthobacteraceae bacterium | reverse complement strand
GTGCGGGAGACCGCGCTGCACCTGATCGACGGCATCGAGGGCCGCGCCCGCGCCTTCGTGCAGGTGCAGAACGGCTGCGACCACCGCTGCACCTTCTGCATCATCCCTTACGGCCGCGGCAATTCGCGCTCGGTGCCGATGGGTGACGTGGTCGCCCAGGTGCGCCGCCTGGCGGAGGCCGGCACCCGCGAGGTGGTTCTTACCGGCGTCGACATCACCAGCTACGGCTCTGGCCTGCCTGGCGCGCCGGCTCTCGGCCAGCTGGTCAAACAGATCCTCAAGCACGTGCCGGAGCTGGCGCGGCTGCGGCTGTCCTCGATCGATTCGGTGGAAGCCGACCCCGCCCTGTTCGACGCGCTCGCCGGCGAGCCGCGGCTGATGCCGCATCTGCACCTCTCGCTGCAGGCCGGCGACGACATGATCCTCAAGCGCATGAAGCGGCGGCACCTTCGCGCCGACGCGATCGCGTTCTGCCAACAGGTGCGGCGGTTGCGGCCGGACGTGGTATTCGGCGGCGACATCATCGCCGGCTTCCCGACCGAGACCGAGGCGATGTTTGCGCGCTCGCTCGACCTGGTCGACGCATGCGGGCTCACGCACCTACACGTTTTTCCATTCTCGGGGCGGCCCGGCACGCCGGCGGCACGCATGCCGCAGCTTGCCCGGCCGGTGGTGAAGGAGCGCGCCCGGCGGCTGCGGGACAAGGGCGAGGCGGCGCTGCGCCGCCACCTCGAGAGCGAGATCGGCACCCGCCGCCGCGTGCTGGTGGAATCGAACGCGCTCGGCCGTACCGAGCCGTTCACGCCGGTGCGGCTCGCCGCGCCGCACCCGCCCGGCACGCTGGTGGAGGTCACCATCGCCGGCCACGACGGCCGGCACCTCATCGCGATGCAATAAAAAGCGCCCGCCGGTGGGGAGCCGACGGGCGCGAGGCCGAAGCCGCGAGGGAGAAGGCGGCCCGGCTCAGGCCGGCAGGGGGAGCCCGGCCTTAGCTCGCAAGGGGCGCGTCAGTAGTAGCGGCTGCGCGCCGGAAACAGCGTGCTGGACCACTCGTCCAGATCGACCGCCGGCACGATCGGCGGCGCCTCCACGCGCCCGCCCCAGCTAAAAATCGCGCCCCGGCGGCGCTCGCGCGAGCGCATCACCAGTACTGCAGTCGGGTCGCGCCAGAGAGGTTCTGCAGCGGCGTCGCGAAGATCCCCCCGGGTGAGGCCGATGTCCTGCAGCATGCGATCGTCGAAGCCGGCTAGCGTCGCGATCGCGCGCCGGTGCCGGTAGGCCTGCCGCGCCTCGACGACGCGGCGCGCCACTTTCCCGGCGAGGGCGAACAGGAAGCCGGTGGTGGTCGAGGCGGTCAGCGCGGTCGTCGTCATGGCAGTTCTCCGTCAGGTTTCCGTTCGGCTCGGGCTAACCTTCGCGTTCCACCTCCCTGGAACCACCCGGTTTCGACGCCCGATTCCCGTGCACCTTAGATGCGCCTTCGCTATTGATAAGTGAAACGAATGTTTTTAATGTGATCGATAACAATCGATGATGCCTTAGGATATGCCCATGTCCGCACTGATGGACGTCGATCACCTCCGCAGCTTCCTGGCCATTGCCGAGACCGGCAGCTTCACCAAGGCGGCGGATCTCGTGCACAAGACCCAGTCGGCGGTCTCGATGCAGATGAAGCGGCTCGAGGAGCGCATCGGAAAGCCGATCTTTGCGCGCGACGGCCGCGCCTCGAAACTGACGCCGGAAGGCGAGCGGCTGCTCGATTACGCCCGCCGCATCGTCAAGCTGAACGTGGAGGCGCTCGCCGCCTTCGACGACGACGGGCTCAGCGGCCGCGTCCGCATGGGCGTGCCGGACGATTACGCCGACCGCTACCTGCCGGAGATCATGGCGCGGTTCTCGCGCGCGTATCCGGGCGTCGAGCTGACGGTGATGTGCGAGCCGTCGATCGATCTGGTGCAGCGGATCGAGGCGGACAAGCTCGACCTCGCCATCGTCACCACCACCGAGAGCCACCGCGCCACCGAGACGTTCCGGCAGGAGCGTCTGTTATGGGTGACATCGAACCGGCACGGCACGCATCAGGAGGAACCGCTGCCGCTCGCCCTCGGGCGGCCGGATTGCCTGTGGCGGCGCGCCGCGCTGGAGCGGCTCGACGGCATCGGGCGGCCGAACCGGATTCTCTACACCAGCGGCAACGCCGGCGCGATCAGTGCCGCGGTGCTGGCCGGCCTCGCCGTGACGGTGTCGCCGGAATCCGGATTGCGTCCGGGCATGCGCGTGCTCACGCCGGCCGACGGGTTTCCGGATCTGCCGTCCTGTCATGTCGGGCTGATCCGCAATCCGCACCGCACCTCGGCACTGAGCGACGCGCTGGCGCACCACATCATCTCCTCGCTCGACAACCTGTCGGAAGCTACGCAGGCCGCGGAGTAACGACGGTTCCGGGGCGCGCGCCAGCGCGAGTTTCGGGATTGTTATGCACCACGCTCGCTGATCGCATCTGCGATCGCGACGGTGCGGCGGGCGATCTCGGCATGCATGCGCTCGACCATGCGCCCGTCGATCTGCAGCACGCCCTTGTCCTTGTTCTCCGGCCGGTCGAAGGCCGCGATGATTTGTCGTGCCTCGGCGACGTCCGCCGGATCGGGCGAGAACACCGCGTTGCACGGCTCGACCTGGCTCGGATGGATCAGCGTCTTGCCGTCGAAGCCCATGTCGCGGCCCTGCTCGCACTCGGCGCGGAAACCGTCCGCATCGCCGATCCCGTTATAGACGCCGTCGAGGATGACGAGCCCGTAGGCGCGCGCGGCCGCGACGCATTGCATCAGCCACGGCGTGAGCGGCGCGCGTCCCGGCACGATGCGCGCGTTGCTCTCCTTGACGAGATCGTTGGTGCCCAGGACGAAGCCGGCGAGCCGCGTCTCGCTGTCCTTGGCGAGCGCCGCGATCTCGGGCGCGCGCAGCACCGCGAACATCGTCTCCATCATCGCCCACACCCGCACGTGCAAGCCGACGTGCAGGTCGAGCAGGCGCGTGCCGACCCGTTCCAGGATGGCGGCGTCCGAGACTTTCGGCAGCAGGATGCCGTCGAACGCCGAATGCGCCAGCGCCACCAGGTCGTCGTTGCCCCACGGCGTGTCGAGCGCGTTGATGCGCACGATCACCTCGCGCTCGCCGAAGCCGCCCTGCTTCAGCGTCTCGACCACGCGCGCACGCGCCGCTTGCTTGGCATCCGGTGCGACCGCGTCTTCCAGATCGATGATGATGCCGTCGACCGGCAGCGTGCGCGCCTTCTCGAGCGCGCGCGCGTTGCTGGCCGGCATGTAGAGCATGCTGCGGCGAGGCCGGATCATCCTCTCTTGCTCCTTCGCGAGACCTGATGGGGATTATGCGAAAGCCGCCGCAAGCGCAGCGCGCGTGGCGTCGAGCGCTTCGGTCGCGACCGGCAGCGGCGGCCGCGTCCACTGCGCCGCGTTCGGTCCCTCGTAGCTGAGGTAGCCGGCGTAGTTCTTCTCGGCGAGCAGGCGAAAGACCTCGGTCCAGCGCACGATTCCGCGCCCGGGCGGCAGCCGGTCGGTCGGCGGCACGCCGTTCGGCGGCGCATCCGGCACATCGCTGTACTGGAAATAGAAGATCTCGGAGGCCGGCACGTCGGCGAACGCGCCGCCCGGATAGCCGCCGCGCTGCAGGTGGTAGGCGTCGAGCAGCAGCCCGACATTCGGCTGTCCGGCACGCGCGACGATGTCGCGCAGGATCTCCAGCCGGCTCACGATCGGATGCTGGAATTGATATTCGAGGGCGAGCCGCAGCCCGAACTCCTGCGCGATCGCGCCGGCGGCGCGCACGTTGGCGGCCGCGGTTTCGATCGTGCCGTCGCCGGGACCGAGCGCGCTCATCAGCAGCGGGCAGTTCAGCGCCACCGCGTTCTCGCAAGTCTCGCGAAAAACATCGAACAGCCGCTCGCGCTCGGCGCCTTGCGCAAAAATCCAGCCGTACTCGACGCCGACCGCGCTCGGCGTCATGCGGCTCGCGCGCACGAGGTCGAGCACCTGCGCATTCGAGAGCCCGCGCTCGAACGCGCGCTTGAAGTCGACGCGGCGCAGTTCAACCGCGTCGTAGCCGGCGTCGCGCGCCGCCGCCAGCGCATCCGGCAGATCGGTGGTGTCGAGCGTCCAGGTGTGGAGCGCGATGCCGGCGAACGGATGGGGCATGGACGCGCTCAGGCGGCTTGCGCGATGCCGGCGCGCGCCAGCCAGGCGGCGATCAGCTCCACCGCCGCCGCCTCGCGGCCGCCGTAGAAATGATCGCAGTCCGGCACCACCGCGTATTCGGCCGGGCCGCCGGCGCGCTCGGCGAACGCTTCCGCCGGATAGATCGGCTTGGCCTCCTGGTCGCCGCGCAGAAACAGCACCGGGCAGCGCACCTGCGGAGCGAGCTCGAGGATGTCGGGGCACTTGTCGAGATAATCGACGAAGGTCGCGGCCGAGATCACGTACCACCAGCCCGGCACCAGCATCAGCTCGCGGCCCTGGCCGGCGGCGACCAGCGCGCGGGCGCGCGCGCTGATCTCGTCGAAGCGGTCGCCCGCCATCAGCCCGGCCTTGCTGATCATCGGAAACAGGTCGCGCCCGCCGCGATGCGCCGAGAGCAGCACCAGCGCGCGCATATTCTGGTCGTCGGCGCAGTGTCGCACCGCCAGCATGCCGCCGTTGGAGTGCCCGAGCACGATCGGCGCGGCGTGGCCGCGCGCCCGCAGCCATTCGGTTGCGTAGCGATTGTCGGCGACCATCTCGTCGATGCGCTGGAACGCGCCGCCGCCGGCCTCGCGGCTGTTGAGCGTCACCACCACGTCGTGGCCGCGCCGGTTGTAGGCCAGCACCGCGTAGCCGAGCTTGGCCAGCAGCGGCGGCAGCGTGCGCGGCAGGCCGGTGTAGAAGTTGAAGCAGTTCCCATGCATGATGAGGATGGCGCCCGCGCGCGCGCCGCCCTCGGGCTCGTAGTACAAGCCATCCAGCGGATAGGTGTCCGTCGCGATGGAAACGAGTTCCAGGCTCACCAGGCATTCCTCCGGCTTAATCTTGGACAAAGAACGATCATGATGGAACGCAGAAGACTTGGCGACCTCGAAGTATCGGCGATCGGCCTCGGCTGCATGAGCATGACGCCGATCTACGGCGTGCCGGACCCGCAGGAGGCGATCGCGACGCTGCACCGGGCGCCGGAGCTGGGCATCGATTTCATCGACACGTCGGACGCCTACGGCGCCAACGGCGCCAACGAGGAGCTGGTCGGGCGTGCGCTCGCCGGCCGCCGCAACGCTTACGTGCTGGCGACCAAGTTCGGCAATATCCGCCTGCCCGACGGCAAGCCCGGCGCCAAGGGCGATCCGGCCTACGTGACGGAAGCGTGCGAGAAGAGCCTGAAGCGGCTCGGCACCGACGTGATCGACCTCTACTTCATCCACCGCGTCGACGACACGGTGCCGATCGAGGACACCGTCGGCGCCATGGTGAAGCTGAAGGAGCAGGGCAAGATCCGCCATCTCGGCATTTCGGAAGCCGGCGCCGCCACCATCCGGCGCGCCCACAAGGTGCATCCGATGGCGGCGGTGCAGACCGAATACTCGCTGTGGACGCGCGACGTGGAGGGCGAGATCCTCGGCACCTGCAACGAGCTCGGCATCGGCTTCGTCGCCTACAGCCCGCTCGGGCGCGGCTTCCTCACCGGCGCGGTGCCGGTGGGCGACGCGCTGCCGGAGAACGACCGCCGCCGCGACATGCCGCGGTTCCAGGGCGAGAACGCGCAGGCCAATGCCAAGCTGTTGGCCAGGCTCAAGGAGCTGGCGGCGGCGGAGACATGCACGCCGGCGCAGCTCGCGATCGCGTGGCTGCTGGCGCGCAAGCCGCCGGTGGTGCCGCTCGCCGGCGCCAGCAAGCGCAAATGGCTGGAGGAG
>DASWSO010000565.1:0-4473 GCA_036402635.1 Xanthobacteraceae bacterium | reverse complement strand
GAGTCGACGCTCAAGCGCGTGGTGTACGGGCAGGACAAGGCGATCGAGGCGCTCTCGGCCTCGATCAAGCTCGCCCGCGCCGGCTTGCGCGAGCCGGAGAAGCCGATCGGCTGCTACCTGTTCTCAGGCCCGACCGGCGTCGGCAAGACCGAGGTCGCAAAGCAGCTTTCGTCGCTGCTCGGGGTCGAGCTGATCCGCTTCGACATGTCGGAATACATGGAGCGCCACACCGTCTCGCGTCTGATCGGCGCGCCTCCCGGCTATGTCGGGTTCGACCAGGGCGGGCTGCTCACGGATGGCGTCGATCAGCATCCGCATAGCGTGCTGCTGCTCGACGAGATCGAGAAGGCGCATCCGGATCTGTTCAACGTGCTCTTGCAGATCATGGATCACGGCAAGCTCACCGACCACAACGGCAAGCAGGTCGACTTCCGCAACGTCATCCTGATCATGACCACGAACGCCGGCGCGCAGGATCTCGCCAAGGCCGCCTACGGCTTCACGCGGCAGAAGCGCGAGGGCGACGACGTGGAGGCGATCAACCGCATGTTCGCGCCCGAGTTCCGCAACCGGCTCGACGCCATCATCACGTTCGCGCATCTCTCGCAGGAGGTGATCGCCAAGGTGGTGGAGAAGTTCGTGCTGCAGCTGGAGGCGCAGCTCGCCGACCGCGACGTGACCATCGAGCTGTCCGACGAGGCCAGCGCCTGGCTGATCGAGCACGGCTACGACGAGCAGATGGGCGCGCGCCCGATGGGCCGCATGATCCAGGAGCACATCAAGAAGTCGCTGGCCGACGACGTGCTGTTCGGACGGCTCAAGAACGGCGGCCACGTGCGCGTGATCGTGATCAAGGACGAGAACGACAAGGACAAGCTCGGCTTCGAATATCCGGAAGGGCCGGTGCGGCCGAAGCCGGAGAAGCTGCCGGAGCCGCGCCGCGCCAAGGCCAAGCGGCGCCCGTCGCGTCCGGCGGCGCCGCGGCGGCCGAAGCCGTCCGGCCCGAAGAGCGGCGGCGAAGGTCCGCGCCGCGGCTCGGTGCCAAAGGTGCCGCTGGCGAAGGTGTAGGCGGAGCGGCTGGCGCTCTTTCCGCGTCATCCGCGCACCGCGAAAGCGATGCGTCTCGCAAGGCGCGCCGCTGACGCAGCGCTCCTCAGGATGCGGGGCAGTGCTTACGCCCGCACCTCCTGGCGTTGGAACACCACGTAGCCGACCACGAACAGCAGGATGGTCGCGGCGATCAGCCCGACCATCTGCGGCCAAGCGATCAACAGGCTCTGGGTCAGCGGCAGCGGCATGCCCATGACGGCGCCTTCCAGCTGGCTGATGAACACCGGCCCGAGCGTGCGCGTCATCGGGCTGAGCACCGCGACCACCGCCTCGGCGAAGAGCTGCGTCGGCGACAGCCGCTCCAGCCCGGTCTGCCAGGCAAGCGTCTCCAGGCTAGGCCGCCCGAGCAGCACCGAGGCCATGTCGGGCGGCGCGATCACCTGCGCCACCGCCGAGGCGAGCATCGGCCACAACAGCGCCAGGAAAAGCCACAACCCGAGCGCCGACAGAGCCGCCGTCGCAGGCGAGCGGAACAGGATCGAAAACAAGATCGCAAAGGCGAGCCAGACGCCGCCATAGGCGAGCGCGATCACCAGGAACACCAGCGAGCGCGCGATCTCCTCGCCGCTCGGCGGCACGCCCAGCAGCAGCAGGCCGAGGCCGACCACGAGCAGCCACAGGCAGGTCAGGCTGATGGCGAGCGTCGCCAGCGCGGCCAGAAATTTCCCGAGCAGCAGCGCGTCGCGATAGATCGGCTGCGACAGGATGCGGCTGAGCGTGCGGCGATTGTGCTCGCCGTTGACGGCGTCGAAGCCGAGGCCGATCGCCATCAGCGGGATCAGGAAGCCGAGGATGGAGACGAACGACGGCAACGGCGGCCGCGCCACCGTGAACAGCCGCAGAAACACGAACGGGTCTTCGGCGGTGGTGTCCTTGACCTGCTGGATCGCCCCGTAGAGCGCCGCGATCGCGGTCAGCACCACCAGCCATTCGAGCACGCGCATGCGCGCGCTGGAGAGATGGTCGGCGAGTTCCTTGAGCAGGACGGTGCCGAGCCCCTGCCAGGGCGAGCCTTCACGCCGCATCGCGCGCCTCCGCGGTCTCGAGCGCCTGCCCCTGGAAGAAGCGGGAATAGATCGCGTCGAGGCTCGGCTCCTCGACCGAGAGCCGGCGCAGCGCGCCGCCGGCCGCGACCACCGCGCGGGCCGCGTCCGCGCGCACGTCGCGCTCGGCGAGCAGGCGGAAGCGGTCGGCCCCCTGCGGCTCGACCCCGAGCACGCCCGGCACGGCGGCGAGCCAGCGGTCGAGCCCCTGCCCTTCCGCCTCCACTTCCACCGCGAAGCCGCCGCCCAAAACTTCGCGCGCGAGCTCCGGCACCGTGCCGAGCAGCGCGATGCGGCCGGCCTGGAACAGCGCGACGCGGTCGCAGACGCGCTGCACGCGGTCGAGCAGGTGCGAGGAGAGCAGCACCGTGACGTTGTCGGCCTTGAGCGCGCGGATCATGTCGAGGAATTCTTCGGTCGCCTGCGGGTCGAGCCCGGACGTCGGCTCGTCGAGGATGGCGATCTCGGCGTCCTTCATCAGGATCTCGGCGAGGCCCAGCCGCTGCCGCATGCCGCGCGAGAAGGTGCCGACCCGCTTGTTCGCCACTTCGCCGAGCCGCACGCGCACCAGCGAGGCATCGATGCGCTCGCCGCGGTCCCGCGCCGGAATGCCGATCAGCCGCGCCGTGTAGGAGAGGTTCTCGCGCGCGGTGAGATGGTCATAGAAGCCGACCGCGTCCGGCAGGTAGCCGACCCGGCGCTTGACCGCGAGCGGCTCGCGCTGCGGGTCGCGGCCGAGCACCCGGATGGTGCCGTCCGTCACCTCCGTGAGGCCGAGCATCATCAGGATGGTGGTGGTCTTGCCGGCGCCGTTCGGCCCGAGCAGGCCGAAGATCTCGCCGCGCCCGACCGCGAAGGTGATGGCGTCGACCGCACTGGCGGCGCCGTAACGCTTGGTGAGCGCGGCCGCCTCGATGACGTTCTCGCTCATCGCCGGCCGAACCGCGCCACCGCGCCCACCATGATCAAGAGCGCGATGCCGAGAATGCCGGCGCCGGCGATGCCCCAGACCGTCGAGGTGGAGACGGTGACGCGGAAGTCGCCGGTCGCCTGCTCGCCCTGCGCGGACGCGCGCAGGTTCGCCATGTAGTCGCCGGCGAGCGATTTCGCCGACGGGGTGATCAGCGCCTGCACCTCGGCGCGCTGGCCGGGTGCGATGCGCTCGATCGCCTTCGGCTCGAACTCGACCTTCCAGCCGGAGGGGCCGGAGCCGGACAGCTCGATCGCGTCGGCCGGCGCGCTGCCGTCGTTGAAGATGACGACCGGCACGCTCGCCTCGGTGCCGGCCTCGGCGCGGCCGCTCATCAGCCCGTCGCGGCCGGCGATGCGCAGCCGCGGCTGCCCCACAATCTCCAGCGCCACCTGCGCGTCCGCCTTGGCGTCCTCGGCCGAGACGTTGACGGCGACCGGATAGCGTCCGGCGCCGATCGTGTTGGGCGGCCGCACCTTCAGCTTGATCTCCTTGGACTGGCCGGCCTCGATCGGGATCGAGCTCAGCTCCTGGCTGCCGTACTGCTCGGTGAACGAGGTCTCGAAGTTGCGCGGCGCCTGCGCGCCGAAGCTGACCAGGAGGTTGCGGCCGGAATCGTTCTTGATGGCGAGCTGATACTCGAACGTGGAGCGGGCGCTGCCGCGCAGCGCCGGCAGCTTCGGCTCCACCGTCAGCTTCGCCGGCAGTTCCTTGGCGAGCGCGACCTGCACCGGCAGCGACACGTTCTGTCCCTGCCCTTGGGCGCTCACGGTCAGCGTCTGCGTGCCCATGGCGGCGTCGGCCGGCACCTCGACGCGCAGCTGCAGCGCAACACTGGAATTGGTGCCCGGCATCGCGGCCGCCACCGGCTGGCCGCCGCCGAGCAGCGTCGCGGTCCAGCCCTGCGGCACGCCGTCGACCTTGAGCGCCAGCCGCTCCGGCGCCAGCGCGTAGTTCTGCAGCCGCAGCGGCACCGTCGCGGTGGTGCCGGGACGCACCGTCACGGCCGGATAGTCGGTGAGCAGATAGAGTCCCTTGACGTCGCGCGGCGGCTCCTGCGCATGCGCGGCCGGCGCGAGGCTCAACGTGAGGGCGACGAGAACAAGCGGAAGACTTCGCATGGCGACTTTCCTGCAACCGAAGTTTCGAGAGGCCGCCCGCCGCGCCGGCGCGGCAGGGCACCGTCGGGATCGACTTGAGATATTTTCAGAGATCGTGACAAAATCTTGGCAGCACAAGTGCGGCACGGTCAATGAGAGCCGTCATGCCCCGGCCTTGTCCGGGCACGACGGCGCAATGAAGTTGCCTGGCGGCTTGGGCACGCTGTCGTTAGCCACCAAGCCCTACGCG
>DASWSO010000564.1:0-2103 GCA_036402635.1 Xanthobacteraceae bacterium | reverse complement strand
CCGGATCGATTCCTCGTTGGGCTCGCAACGCTGACGCTCCTCGCCGATGCCGCCGAGCAGCAACCGCTCGTCTGCATCGTCGACGACGCGCAGTGGCTCGACGACACGTCCGCGCAGATCCTCGGTTTCGTCGCTCGGCGGCTCCTCGCGGAGCGGATCGCACTTGTCTTTGCAGAGCGAACGGATATTGGCGACGGCGTTTTCACCGGGCTCCCAGCTTTGTCGATCGACGGACTCGGAGAAAGCGATGCGCGCGCGCTGCTGCTGGACAACGTACACGGCCCGCTCGATGCGGCGGTCTGCAAGCAGATCATCGCCGAAAGCCACGGCAATCCGCTTGCGCTCCTCGAGCTGCCACGCACCTGGAACTCAGAACTCGCCGGCGGATTCGGTCTGCCCGGAAGTCACCCGGTCGTGAGCAAGATCGAACAGAGCTACGCCAAGCGGCTCCTGCCACTCCGGGCCGAGACGCGTCTGCTCGTCCTCGCCGCCGCCGCGGAGCCGCTGGGCGACCCCTTGCTGCTGCACCGTGCCGCGGAGACCCTTGGCTTCGACATGTCTGCGGTCGACCCGGCTGTGGACGCCGGGCTGCTCGAGGTCGCCGGGCGTGTCGAGTTCGCGCACCCACTCGTCCGCTCCGCCGCTTACAGCTCAGCTAGTGCCGACGACCGTCACCGCGTGCACCGCGCGCTCGCCGAAGCAACCGACCCCGAGAAAGACCCCGACCGACGCGCCTGGCACCGCGCCCGCGGCACGCCGACGCCCGACGAGGAAGTCGCCGCCGCGCTCGGACGGTCCGCGGCAAGAGCTCAGGCACGCGGCGGCGTGGCTGCGGCAGCCGCCTTTCTCCAGCGCGCCGTCGCGCTGACGGTGGACCCGGCGCGGCGTTCGGAGCGGGCGCTGGCCGCGGCCCAGGCGAGCTTCCAGGCGGGGGCGTTCGACGCAGCTATCGACGCAGTCGTTACCGCGGAGGCTGGCGAGCTCGATGAACTTGGGCGCGCGCAGGCCGACCTCCTGCGCGGCCATTTGGCGCTGGTGCTCGGCTACGGCGACGACGGTGCCCCGCTGCTCCTGCAGGCTGCGAAAGAGCTCGCACCGTTTGACATCGAGCTCACGCGCGCCGCTTATCTCTTGGCCTACGGCTCTGCATTTTCAGCCGCGCATCTCGGCCAACCGGGAGTCTTGCTCCAAATCTGCCAAGCGATCGAAGACCGCCCTCCCCCTCCCGGGGCCCCAGGTCCCGGGGATCTCCTGCTTGAAGGGCTCGCTCGGATGCATACCGACGGCCGCGCGGTCGCGGTACCGATCTTGAAGCGCGCTGCGACCGCCGTCGCCCAGATGCCGGTGGAGGACGTTCTGCGCTGGGGCTGGCTCGCACCGATGGCCAGCCATGTGACGTGGGACTCCGATGGCGGAAGCGCGATTTACGCGCGTCAGGCGAAAATCGTTCGCGACGCCGGTGCATTCGCGGAGTTGCCTGTCTATCTCTCCTCCCTGGCGCTGGACAAGGCGTGGAACGGAGATCTGGTGGGTGCCCGGCTCCTCATCGCCGAGAGCGAAACCATGGCGGCGGAAACGGGCAGTCAGCTCCCTGCGTTCGCGGCGCTCCGGCTTCACGCATTGCAAGGCAATGAAGCCGAAGGTGCCGCCCTGATCGAGGACACAATGGAAAAGGCCAGCGCGAGAGGGCAGGGACTCGCGGTGAGGGTTGCTCAATGGGCGGCGGCGGTCCTCTATAACGGCCTCGGCCGCTATGAGGAGGCCGCGTCGGCCGCGCGTAAGGTGACCGCAGAGGACATTGATCCCTATCCACAGATGTGGGTGCTGCCCGAGCTCGTCGAGGCAGCGGCACGCATGGGCGACATCGAACTCGCACGCAAGGCATTCGACCGACTGGTGGAGATGACGCAGCCGGCCGGCACGGACTGGGCGCTTGGCACGCAGGCTCGCTCGCAGGCCTTGCTCAGCGACGGCGAGAACGCAGACCATCTTTATCAGGAGGCAGTCGAGCGGTTCGGCAGGACCAGTCTGCGCCCGGAGCTCGCTCGGGCGCATCTGCTGTACGGGGAGTGGCTGCGCCGCGAGGGCCAGCGCGTCAACGCG
>DASWSO010000563.1:0-6768 GCA_036402635.1 Xanthobacteraceae bacterium | reverse complement strand
GAAATGACGCACGCAGGACCAGCATGCCACTCCAACGCGTGAATGACTTCGTCGTCCGCTTCGCCAACGTCAACGGCTCCGGTTCTGCAAGCGCCAACGAGCTGTTCGCCCGCTCCGTGATGCGCATGGGCGTGCCGGTCGCGCCCCGCAACATCTTTCCTTCGAACATCCAAGGCCTGCCGACCTGGTACGAGGTCCGCATCTCGGAGGCCGGCTATCTCGGCGCCCGCGGCGGCGTCGACCTGATGGTCGCGATGAACCCGCAGACCTTCGACAAGGACATCGCCTCGATCGAGCCGGGCGGCTACCTGCTTTACGATTCGACGAAGCCGATGCCGCCGGCGCGGTTCCGCGACGACATCACCGTGGTCGGGGTGCCGCTCACCGCGATCACCAACCGCGAATACTCGGACCCGCGCCAGCGCCAGCTGTTCAAGAACATCATCTATCTTGGTGCGCTGTCGGCGCTCCTGGACATGGACGTGGCCGCGGTCGAGCAATTGATCGGGGAGCAGTTCAAGGGCAAGGACAAGCTGATCGCGCCGAACATTCACGCCCTGCATCTCGGCCGCGATTTCGCGACCATGAACCTCGACTGCCCACTCGGCCTGACGCTGCGGCGCGCCGAGGCCGTCGGCGACCGCATCTTCCTGGAAGGGAATGCGGCGGCGGCGCTGGGCGCGGTCTACGGTGGCGCCACCGTCTGCGCCTGGTATCCGATCACGCCCTCCTCCTCGCTGGCGGAAGCGTTCACCCGCTATTGCGGACGGCTGCGCACCGACAAGGAGAGCGGCCGGGCCAAATACGCCATCGTGCAGGCGGAGGACGAACTCGCCTCCATCGGCATGGTGATCGGGGCCGCCTGGAACGGCGCGCGCGCCTTCACGGCAACTTCCGGTCCCGGCATCTCGCTGATGCAGGAATTCATCGGACTGGCCTACTTCGCCGAGATCCCGGCGGTGATCTTCGACGTGCAGCGGGCGGGGCCATCGACCGGCATGCCGACCCGCACGCAGCAGTGCGATCTCCTCGCGTGCGCCTACGCGTCGCACGGCGACACCAAGCACGTGCTGCTGTTGCCGGAGAATCCGACCGAGGCCTTCGAGTTCGGCGCGCAAGCCTTCGACCTGGCGGACCGGCTGCAGACGCCGATCTTTGTCATGCTCGACCTCGAGATCGGCATGAACAATCATCTCTGCCGGCCGCTCACCTGGGACGACAGCAAGACCTACGACCGCGGGAAGATCATGACCGCCGCCGAGCTCGAGGCCGGCAAGGATTTCGGCCGCTATCTCGACGTCGATGGCGACGGCATTCCGTTCCGCACCTACCCGGGCACGCACCCGACCCGCGGCTCGTTCTTCACCCGGGGGACCTCGCGCGACCGCTACGCGCGCTATACCGAGGAAGGCGCGCCCTACGCCGACAACATGCAGCGGCTGCTGCGCAAGTTCGAGACCGCCAAGGACCTCGTCCCCGCGCCGATCCGCCGCAATGCGGACAAGCCGACACGCCACGGCGTCATCTATTACGGCTCGACGGCGCCGGCGATGGATGAGGCGATCGAGACGCTGCAGGTGGACGGCAAGCAGCTGGATATGCTGCGCGTGCGCGGCTTCCCGTTCGCGCACAGCGTCGCCGAGTTCGTCGCGGAGCATGACTTCGTGTTCGTGGTCGAGCAGAACCGCGATGGGCAATTGCGCGCGCTGCTGACGACCGAGCTCAACCTCGATCCAATGCGGCTGGTGCCGATCCTGCACTTCGACGGCACCCCGATTACCGCACGCTTCATCGCGCGCGCGATCGGCGACCACCTTGACGCGCTGAAGGTGACGCCGTTGCGCAAGGTCATGTCGTGAGAAGATCGGCATGGGCGCTCGCGGCACTCACCGGGCTGTTCGGCGATCCGGTGCGCTAATGGACTGCTTTGCCGGGGTGTTTTACCTCCGACCGCCCCGCTGCTACATTCGCGGCTGCGAACCGAGAGTCCCAGCATGACCTATCTTGCGAAGCCGAAGTTCCACCACCCTGCCCTGCCTAAGAATGAGCTCGGCTATACCCATCGCGACTACGAGGGCTCGGTCTCGACGCTATGCGCGGGCTGCGGCCACGACTCCATCACCGGCGCAATCATCCAGGCGTGCTTCGAGCTGGCGATCGAGCCGCACCGGGTGGCGAAAATCTCCGGCATCGGCTGCTCGTCGAAGACGCCGACCTACTTCCTCGGTAATTCGCACGGCTTCAACTCGGTGCACGGCCGCATGCCGTCGGTGCTCACCGGCGCCAATCTCGCCAACCGCGACCTGATCTATCTCGGCGTGTCCGGGGACGGCGACAGCGCCTCGATCGGATTCGGCCAGTTCGCGCATGCGATCCGCCGCGGGGTCAACATGCTCTACATGGTGGAGAACAACGGCGTGTACGGCCTCACCAAGGGCCAGTTCTCCGCCACCGCCGACCGCGGCTCGAAGGCCAAGCGTGGTGCCATCAACAACGATAGCGCCATCGACATGGTGGCGATCGCGCTGCAGCTCGGCGCCACCTTCGTGGCGCGCTCGTTCTCCGGCGACAAGACGCAGCTCGTGCCGCTGATCAAGGCCGGAATCGAGCACAAGGGCGCGGCCTTCATGGACGTGATCTCGCCCTGCGTCGCCTTCAACAATCACGCCGGCTCGACCAAGAGCTTCGACTATGTGCGCGAGCACAACATCGCCGTGAACCGGCTCGACTTCATCACCGCCCGGCAGGCGATCGCGGTCGATTACGCGCCCGGCGAGCTGGAGGTCGTCGAGCAACATGACGGCTCGCGGCTCGCGCTGCGCAAGCTCGCGTCCGACTACGATCCGCACGACCGCGTCGGCGCGATGAACTACCTGGCGCAGCGTTCCGCGCTCGGCGAGATCGTCACCGGGCTGCTGTATGTCGATTCCGATCCGGAAGACCTGCACGTGCATGTGAACACCGTCGACACGCCGCTCAATGCCTTGGGCGAGAAGGACCTCTGCCCCGGTTCGGCCGCCCTGGACCGGATCAACGCCAGCTTGCGGTAGCGCCGAGCTGGCCCGGAACGATTGCGCATACCAGCGGTTTTCCAGCGGGGTGCTCAGCCGGGCGTGCGGTTATGCCTTCCTCTGTTATCCGAGGGTTCGAGTACGACCCGGGCAAGCGGCAGCTGCAAATCACGTTCGTCAGCGGCCGGGTCTACGCCTACGAGGGCGTGCCGCCGCGGACTTATGCAGCCTTCGCCGCGGCGCCGTCGAAGGGCAGCTTCTTCAACCACCACATCCGCGACCATTACCGCTTTCGTGAGATCAAGCGCGCGGGCTGAGCCTCACTCCTCCGGTGCGTCCACGATCGGGTCGTAGCGGGTCGCATCGAAGCCGAGCAGGTTCCACGACTGCTGCATGTGCGGCGGCAACGGCGCGGTGACGTCGATCACGCCGCCGCGCGGATGCGGCACCGCGATGCGGCGCGCCAGCAGGTGCAGCCGGTTCTGGATACCGCCCGGCAGCTCCCAGTTCTCTTTCTGGAAGTACTTTGGATCGCCCACGATCGGGTGGCCGATGTGGTCGGTATGCGCACGCAGCTGATGCGTGCGCCCGGTCACCGGCTTGAGCGAGAGCCAGGCGAGCTGCCGCGCCGCCGTCTCCACGACGGCGTAATAGGTGACGGCGTGGCTCGCTCCTTCGGCGCCGTGGCGCGCGATGCGCATGAAGCTGTCGTGCTCCAGCTCCTCCTTGGCGAGGAATGTCGACACCCTGCCCTGCCGCGGCTTCGGCACACCGGCGACCAGCGCCCAGTAGATCTTGCGAGCCTCGCGGGAGCGGAAGCTTTTCGCCAGCGCGGCGGCGGCAAAGCGGGTCTTCGCCACCAGCAGGCAGCCGGACGTATCCTTGTCGAGGCGATGCACCAGCCGCGGCCGCTGGCCGGCGCGGTCGCGCAGCACGTCCAGCATGCCGTCGAGATGACGGGTCGTGCCGGAGCCGCCCTGCACGGCGAGCCCCATGGGCTTGTTCAGCACCAGCACATCGTCGTCTTCATGCAGGATGATCGAGCGCAGGAAGTCCCGCGTGTTCGCGTCCGCTTCGCCGGGGCTCCCCGGCGCCGGCTTCGGCGCCTCCACTTTCAGCGGCGGGATGCGCACGGTTTGCCCGGCCTCCAGCCGGTCCTTGGAATCGACCCGCTTGCCGTTGACCCGCAACTCGCCTTTGCGGATGACGCGCTGGATATGGGAGAACGACAGCCCCGGAAAACGTGCCTCCAGGAACCGGTCGACCCTCATGCCGTTCTCGTCCGGGCTGACGGTCACGGTCTGAACGGCACCACCGCCCTGCTCGCTGGCGGGATTTTTTTGCTTCGGCTGCGTCGCGGTCACGCCCGCTCCTTTAAGATGGTCGACGCCCGGCTCCGGGCTGGTTGCGCCGACGACATTTCCGTCCTGATGGTCTCAGGGATTCGCATCAATGCGCGGCCGCCTGGCCAACAACCCGTACCTGCTGCTGGCGCTCGCGGCGCTGTTCTGGTCGGGCAACCATATCATCGGCCGCGCGGTCGCGGGGCAGGTTCCGCCGTTCGGCCTTTCGACCCTGCGCTGGCTGCTGCCGGCCCTGGTGCTGCTGCCCGCCGCCTGGCCGCATTTGGTGCGCGACTGGCCGCTGATCAAGGCGCATTGGCGCATCCTGTTCTTCCTCACCCTGACCGGAGGCGCGCTATTCAGTGCCTTGCAGTATGTCGGCCTGCAATACACCACCGCGCTCAATGTCTCCGTGCTCAACTCGCTCGTGCCGGTGCTGATCGTCGCCGCCAGCGCCCTGATCTTCGGCGAGCGGCTGCACCCGCGGCAAGCGGTCGGCATCGCAACGTCGCTCGCCGGCGTGCTGGTGATCGTCAGCCGGATCGATCTGCAGGCACTCGCCGCGCTGCAGTTCAACATCGGCGACCTGATCATCCTGTTCAACATGACCGCCTGGGCGGTTTTTTCCTGCTACCTGCGGCTCCGCCCAAAGATCCACTGGCTGAGCTTCATGACCATCGTGGCGGTGGGCTCGACACTGATGACCGCGCCGTTCTTCGCGATCGAGCATTTCTCCGGATTCACCTTCAAGCCGACCTGGCTGACGCTGTTCGCGGTACTCTACGTCGCCATCTTCCCGAGCGTCGCGGCGCTCGCGGCCTGGAACCGCGGCGTCGAGCTTCTGGGCGCCAACCGCGCCGGGCCGTTCCTGCACCTCGTGCCGCTCTACAGTGCCGTCCTCGCCTACACGCTGTTGGGCGAGCAGCTGCACCTCTACCACCTGCTCGGCTTCGCGCTGATCCTCGGCGGGGTCTATTCCGCCTCCCGGCGGTCCTAGCCTTCAGCCGTTGCCGCGCTCGCGGCGCAGCTTGGCCCAGTGATCCAGCCGCTTGCGCAGCTCGCGCTCGAAGCCGCGGTCGGGTGGATCGTAGAACGTCTTCCGTTCGAGCGCGTCGGGAAAGTAATTCTGCCCGGAGAACGCCTCCTCGGCATTGTGGTCGTAGGCGTAGCCGCGGCCATAGCCTTCCGACTTCATCAGCTTGGTCGGTGCATTGAGGATGTGCTTCGGGGGCAGCAGCGAGCCCGCCTGCTTCGCCACCTGCATGGCTTGGCCATAGGCGGTATAGGCGGCATTCGATTTCGGCGCGGTCGCGATGTAGATCACAGCCTGCGCGATCGCGAGCTCGCCCTCCGGCGAGCCGAGGAAGTCGTAAGCCTCCTTGGCCGCATTCGCCATCACCAGCGCCTGCGGGTCGGCGAGCCCGACATCCTCTACCGCCATCCGCACCACGCGGCGCGCGAGATAGAGCGGGTCCTCGCCGGCATCGAACATGCGGCAGAGATAATAGAGCGCGGCGTCCGGATCGGAGCCGCGGACCGATTTGTGCAACGCCGAGATCAGGTTGTAGTGGCCGTCCTGGGACTTGTCGTAGATCGGCGCGCGCCGCTGCACGATCTCCTGCAGGGCCGCGGCGTCGAACGTCTCCCCGGCACGGGCGGCACGCCAGACTTCCTCGGCAAGCGTCAGCGCGGCGCGGCCATCGCCGTCCGCCATGCGCACAAGCGCCGCACGCGCGTCTTCATCGAGCGGCAGCGGCCGCTGCTCGATCGCTTCGGCGCGCTGCAGCAGCTTTTCGATCGCGTCGGCATCGAGCGAGCGGAAAACCAGCACGCGTGCGCGCGACAGCAGCGCCGCGTTCAATTCGAAGGACGGATTCTCGGTGGTGGCGCCGACCAGCACCACGGTGCCGTCCTCCATCACCGGCAGGAACGAGTCCTGCTGGGCTCGGTTAAAACGGTGCACCTCGTCGACGAACAGCAGCGTGCCGCGGCCGGTGCTGCGCCGCGCCCGCGCGGTTTCGAACACCTTCTTGAGATCCGCGACGCCGGAGAACACCGCCGAGATCTGCTCGAACTCGAGCTCGGTCTCCTGTGCCAGCAAGCGCGCCACAGTGGTCTTGCCGGTGCCGGGTGGCCCCCAGAAGATCAGCGAGCCGAGCGAACGCGATTCCAGCATGCGGGTGAGCGCCCCGTCCGGCCCGAGCAGATGATCCTGCCCGACTACTTCGGCGAGCCGCTGCGGGCGCAGCTTGTCGGCGAGCGGACGCGGCGCGTCGTGCTCGAGCCCGGCGGCTTCGAACAGCGTCTTGGTCTGCGCCTTGGCTCTCGCCACCTGCCCTCGCTTATCCGCCCACCACCGTGGTCATCATCTGGCCGCCGCGGCTGATCTGCACCCGCCAGATCCGCTGCGGCGT